>CACKXG010000051.1 GCA_902604035.1 uncultured Pelagibacteraceae bacterium | reverse complement strand
GGGATCAATTCATGATGGTTTAAGCGGCAGAACACCATGGCATCAAGATGCTGCTGTTTTAAATTCAAGAGGACAAAAATTAACTGACATGGTTACTGTATGGATCCCTTTTACTAAAACAACTAAAAAAAATGGATGCATGATTACAGTAAAAAAGATAAATAAAATGGGATTATTAAATCATGTATCAGGATACAGAGGGCAAGTAGAGTTAAAAAATAGTAAATTACTTGATGACATGGAGCATATTTATTTAGAAGCAAATGTTGGAGATGTAATATTATTGCATAAACATTCTATACATTGCTCTTTACCAAACAGATCAAATGATTTTAGGATAAGTGCTGATCTTAGATATAATGTTGCTGGACAACCATCAGGTAGAGAACCACTTCCAAATTTTTATGTAAGAAGTAAAAATAAAAAAAATCTCAAAGTTCAAAACTTTAAACAATGGTTATCTCTATGGGAAAAGGCAAAAGAAAAATGTATACCAAGAAAATATGCCTTTAAATATCCACTTCCAACGTATAAAAATAATAAAAGAGACTTATCTAATTTAGTTTAATATTTATAAATAATTAATGACTAAAATTTTAATTACTGAATTCATCAACCAAAATAGTTTAGAAAATTTAAATAAAAAATTTGATGTTAACTACGATGAAAAATTATGTGAAGATGGAAAAGAAATAATAAAAATAATTAGAGACTATGATGGTCTAATTGTAAGAAATAAAACTCAAGTAAATTCAGATATTTTAAAAAATGCATTTAAATTAAAATTTATTGGAAGGTTGGGTGTTGGTTTGGACAATATTGATACAGAATATTGCAAAAATAAAAATATTCATGTTCAGCCAGCTACAGGAATGAATGCAGACTCTGTTGCAGAATATGTTGTTTCTTCATCAATGTCTCTTATAAAAAAAATCCCAATGTTTCATAATGGAACTATCAAGGGTGAATGGCCAAGAACAACAATTAAGTCAACAGAAATAAAACAAAAGAATTTAGGAATAATTGGATTTGGCACAATTGGAAAAAAAGTTGCTGAATATTCTTCAAAAAATGGTTTAAAGATTTTAGCCTACGATCCTTATATTAAGGAATTAAATGATAAAGAAATTGATGCTAAATTATCAAGTTTAAATGAGATATATGAAAAATCAGATATCATTTCAATACACCTACCTTTAACAGATGAAACCAAAAATATGATAAATAAATCGTCATTTTCTCAAATGAAAAATAAACCGATTATAATAAATACTTCTAGAGGAAGCGTCATAAATGAAAGTGATTTAATTGAAGCTTACAATAAAAATAATATTTCTGGCTTTGCTCTAGACGTGTTTGAAAAAGAACCAATAAAGAGTGAATTTTATAACAAAATAAAACCAGGTATGAATTGTATATTAACACCTCATATTTCTGGTGTAACAACTGAGTCAAACATTAGAGTAAGTGACTTTATAGTTAAAAAAATTACTGATTTTTTTAATTAATTATTTCTTCTAGATTTATTAATCGACCTTGTTTTATTGACTGCTCTGCAGCCTCTCCCACAGCAACAGCAATTAAACCATCTTCTAATGAAACCTCTGGATCTGAATTATTTTCAATAGCTTTCAAAAAAGCTAAGTGTTCGTAGTAAGTAGATCCATGATGGTGGCCGGCCTCAAGAATTTTTTTATCTACTTCAATATTTTCAACATGTGTTTTGCCATCTCTCATCCCAATTCTTATATTTGATGAGGTTTTACCTGAGTCATCGGAGGGCACTGAAGTTTCAATTTTTCCTTTATTTCCAGTGGCTACAAGCTCTTCTTGCATGTCAGAATTTTCTGCAAACATACAAAGCTCAAGCAAACTTCTTGCTCCATTTTCAAAATTTACAATCACATAGGCATTATCAATGATGTCTGGCTTTTTTCCATTATACACTTCATCTAAATGGTTAACGTCTTGACCACCACTTGCGTAAACACTAAGTGGCTTACTTTGGATGATCAATCTCATTAAATCAAAGAAATGGCAGCATTTTTCAACAAGTGTACCACCAGTATTTTCTTCAAAACGATTCCAATCATTTACTTTTTTTAAAAAAGGAAATCTATGTTCCCTTATAGTTAAAGTCTTTAAATCACCAATTTTGTTATTATGAATTTCATTA
>CACKXG010000050.1 GCA_902604035.1 uncultured Pelagibacteraceae bacterium | reverse complement strand
TTTCTTGAACCTCAGCATAATAACCATCAATAATTTCTGTTATAGGAACAGGTGAACCATTTTTTTTTGCTTCCTCGATTGCAATTTTTAGATCTTTTCTCATCCAATCAATAGCAAAACCATAATCAAACTTATCATCTGTCATAGTTCGGTATCTATTTTCCATTTGCCAAGATTGTGCTGCACCTTTGGATATTGTTTCCATAACTTTATCCATATCTAAACCGGCGTTTATTCCAAAATTGATTGCTTCAGATAAACCTTGGACTGTTCCAGCAATACACATTTGGTTCATCATTTTTGTTAATTGACCACTTCCACAAGGACCAATTAATTTTACTTTTTTACTATAACAATCAATTACAGGCTCAGCCTTTTTAAAAACCTCTTCATCTCCACCAACCATTACTGTTAGTATTCCACCTTCTGCGCCAGCTTGTCCTCCTGAAATTGGAGCATCCAAAAAACTAAACCCTTTATCATTTGCTTTTTTATTTAATTCTCTTGATACTTCTGCAGATACAGTTGAGTTATCAATAAAAATAGACCCAGCTTTTGCTGTGTTAAATAATCCATTTTCTCCAGTTGCTACTTCTCTTAAATCATCATCATTACCAACACATGTGAAAATAAAATCGGCACCATCTGCAGCCTCCGCAGGTGTATTGGCCATTTTACCTTTATATTCACCAATCCATTTTTCAGCTTTAGATTTAGTTCTATTAAAAACAGTTACATTGTGTCCGGCTTTTGATATATATCCAGCCATTGGGTAGCCCATAACCCCAAGACCTATGAAAGCAACATTACAAGTCATAATTTTTTTCTATGTTTAAAAGTTTAAGTTTAAAAGTAATTGTATTTGGTTTTATTTTTACATTTTTTTCAAGTTTTGGACAGAGTTTTTTTCTTGGCCTATTTAATTCTAGTATTAGAGACGCCTTATCAATTACACATGGACAATTTGGCTCAATTTATGCATCAGCCACTTTATTAAGCAGTATTGTTTTAGTTTGGATTGGAAAAAAAATTGATGATGTAAACATATTAAAATTTGCATCGTATGTAATAATTTTTTTATCAGCTTCCTGTTTTATATTTTCAAAAATTTCATCAGTTATTTTTTTATTTGTAGGAATTTTTTTAATGCGTTTAGCTGGACAAGGATTATCAAGTCACACAGCAACAACAACCATATCTCGTTTTTTTGAAAAAAATAGAGGAAGAGCTTTAAGTACAGGTTGGTTGGGTTTGTCATTAGCTGAATTTATAATGCCAGTTTTAATTGTTTTTTTATTAACTTTTATAGAATGGAGAGATATTTGGGTTTCAATATCTGTTTTAGTTATACTTGTTTTGCCTGTTGCAACTTTTCTTTTAGTTAAAGATGTTAAGCTTGATACGAGAGAAGAATCTAAAATAGAGGAGAATAATAAAGAAATTAAACAATGGAAAAGAATAGAAGTTTTAAAAGATTATAGATTTTACATTATTTGTATGACGATGTTAGCAATGCCATGGATTGCAACAGGATCTTTTGTTTATCAATCTTTTATATCTTCTTCAAAAGAGTGGGGACCCTATGTGATTGCACAATCATTTATGGCTTATTCTATTTTATCAGTAATTACTCTGTTTATATCTGGATTTTTAATTGATAAATTTTCAAGTAGAAAATTATTAATCTATATGAATATCCCACTTCTTTTTGGTACTATAATCCTCTACTATTTTGATGCACCGCTGTCTTCTTTTGTATTTTTTGGTTTAGTGGGGGTAACTAACGGTTTGGCAAACGTGCTTGGTTCCTCAACTTGGGCTGAGATTTATGGTGTTAAATATATTGGGTCCATAAAAGCCTTAACAACTGCATTGATGGTATTTTCAACAGCTTTTGGTACGGCTCTTTTTGGCTTTCTGATTGATATTGGTTTTTCAATTGAAGACATAGCTGTTGTTTCAGGAACTTATATCTTTGGCTCAATTATTCTTCTTTATTTGGTTAAAAATAAGTTAAATCCTCATTATTTATAAAAATAGCCCTTGATTTTTAAAGACTCACTGTGTAGATACTCCGCATGGCTAGAGTTACCGTAGAAGACTGTATAGATAAAGTAGAGAGTCCTTACGAATTAGTACTTGTTGCTAAAGAAAGAGCTACTCAACTTAATGCAGGAATAGAACCAACAATCGATAGAGATAACGATAAAAATACGGTTATTTC
>CACKXG010000049.1 GCA_902604035.1 uncultured Pelagibacteraceae bacterium | reverse complement strand
AATATTCATGTCTGAAGAAAAAATAAATTTTGAAGTATTTAGAAGATTTGGTCCTTCAATTTTAAAAGTTAAAATCCCAGAGAATGTTTTAAATAGTTTAAACAACCTAATAGATGAAATACTGGTTGATAAAGACAAACAAAAAAAATTAGATTATGGAAATAAATTAGTTGGAGATGTCACTCAAGAATTTCAATTAGATGAAGAAATGGTTGCAAAAAGTGGGTGGTTAAATTTTTTATCCACTTGTGTTTATAAGTGGATAGAGCTTGAAACTGGAAGTAAAATAACAAAATTCAAATTAATTTCTACTTGGGTGGTTAGACAATTTGAAAATGAATATAATCCAACACATTGGCATGGTGGTCATATATCAGGAGCAGGATTTTTAAAGCTACCAAGAAGTTTTGGTGACAATAAACAAAAAAAAATAACAAATGCTTATAAAGGTGGAAATTTACAATTAATACATGGTTCTAAGATGTTTATGTGTGAATCAGTCTTAAATATTAAACCTGAAGTTGGAGATTTTTATTTTTTTCCAAACTATTTAATGCATGCAGTTTTTCCATTTAAAGACTCAAAAGAAGAGAGAAGATCTATATCATTTAATGCTTCTATAGACGAAAATATTTATAATGTTTATGAGCAATAATAAGCAAAAAAATGTTTTAGGTGAAGATTTGGAAGAATGTTCAAATGATCCTTTAACAGGTTGGTTTCGTGATGGTTGTTGTAACACTGATGAGAATGATCATGGACTTCATACAGTTTGTGCCAAAGTTACTACCGAATGCCTAGAGTGGATGAAAGAAGCAGGTAACGATTTAATTACTCCACATCCTGAATTTGGGTTTCCAGGTTTAAAAGATGGAGATGGATGGTGTTTGTGTGCTAGTTGGTATGCAAGAGCAGTTGAAGCTGGTAAAGGATGTCCAATATTTTTGAAAAGAACCCACGAAAACACTCTTAAATATGTACCTATTGAAACTTTAAAAAAGTTTGCAATAGACTTGTCCTAATTTACATATTTCCATATCTTGGACCACCGCTACCCTCTGGAGTAACCCAAGTTATATTTTGAGAAGGTTCTTTAATATCACAAGTTTTACAATGAATACAATTTTGAGAATTAATAACAAATTTATTTACATCATTTTCTTTTTGAACTTCATACACACCTGCAGGACAATATCTTTGAGCAGGTTCATCAAATTTTTCTAAAGTATAATTTATTGGTAAGTCAGGATCTTTAAGTTTTAAATGAACCGGCTGATTGTCTGCATGATTAGTTCCTGTTAAATACACTGAACTTGTTTTGTCAAAAGTAATTACATTATCATATTTTGGATAATCTATTTTTGGCATTTGGTTTGCAGGTTTTAATGTTTCGTGATCAGCATGTTTGTGTTTAAGAGTAAAAGGAAGTTTTCCTCTAAATAAAATTTGATCGATACCTGTGAAAATTATTCCTAAAATTAATCCCCAGCTAAAACTAGGTTTCACATTCCGAGCTTCATAAAGCTCTTTATGTAACCAGCTATTTTTAAATTTATCTTCATAAATAGATAAATCTTTGTTTTCTTTTAAATGTTCATTAATAGTTTCGGCTGCAATAATCCCACTCTTCATAGCTGTATGAGAGCCTTTAATTTTTGGCATATTTAAAGTTCCAGCATCACAACCAACCAACAAAGCTCCGGGCATGAACATTTTTGGCAAACTTTGAAATCCACCTTCAATTAAAGCTCTTGCGCCGTAAGAAATTCTTTTTCCACCTTCTATAATTTTTTTAATTGCTGGATGTGTTTTAAACCTCTGAAATTCATCATAAGGTGATAAATGTGGATTTTTGTAATCTAGACCAATTACATAGCCCAGAAAAACTTGTTTATTTTCTGCATGATACATAAAACTACCACCATATGTATTGTTATCTAATGGCCATCCAGCTGTATGCATAACTAAGCCTTCTTCATGATTTTTATCCTCTATTTCCCAAATTTCTTTAAAACCAATTCCATATTGTTGAGGATCTTTATCTTTGTTTAATTCAAATTTTTCAATAAGTTGTTTGCCTAAGTGGCCTCTGCAACCTTCTGCAAAAACAGTTACTTTACCTAAAAGTTCAATACCAGGTTCAAAACTATCTTTTTTATTACCATCTTTGTCTATACCCATATCTTGAGTTGCAACACCTTTAACAGATCCATCTTCGTTATATAAAATTTCACTTG
>CACKXG010000048.1 GCA_902604035.1 uncultured Pelagibacteraceae bacterium | reverse complement strand
AAATTGAATATAAAAATGATGGAAAAGATAAATATTTAATAAATGGTATAGAAAACAGAATTGAACAAATCATTGCAAATTTATTAGATAATTCAATATCATTTAGTAAAGATGGTGCTAATGTTTTTGTTGATGTTTCTGTTAATGGAAAAAATCAAATATCAATCAAAATTATTGATGAAGGCCAAGGATTTAAAGAAAAAGACACATCAAGAATATTTAAAAGATTTTATAGTAATAGACCTGAGAAATTTGGAGAACATTCAGGCTTAGGTTTAAATATAGTAAAAAACTTGGTTGAACTCCACGATGGTGAAATTGTAGCATCTAATCGTATTGATAAAGAAGGAGCGATGATAGAGATAAGATTTCCCAATGTTTAATCATTTCTTGAAAAATAAATACTTAGTTGTATAAAGCTTGCCATGGAAGATTATAAAGTAAAAGACATTGCTCAAGCTGAATTTGGTAGAAAAGAAATATCAATAGCCGAAAGTGAAATGCCTGGTTTAATGGCTTTACGAGAAGAGTATTCTAAAGAAAAACCATTAAAAGGTGCAAGAATAATTGGATGTCTACATATGACAATTCAAACAGCTGTATTAATTGAAACTTTAGTTGCATTGGGTGCTGAAGTGAGATGGTCTTCTTGTAATATTTTTTCAACTCAAGATCACGCAGCTGCAGCCATCGCTAAAGCTGGGATTCCTGTTTACGCTTGGAAAGGTGAAACAGAAGAGGAATATTTATGGTGTATTAAACAAACTATAATTGGAAAACCAGATTGGAAACCAAATATGTTATTAGATGATGGTGGAGATTTAACAGCTATCATGCACAATGAATATCAGGATTTAATGAAAGATATAAAGGGTGTTTCAGAAGAGACTACCACTGGAATTAAAGCACTAAATAAAATGGAAAAAGATAAATCGCTTTTAGTTCCAGCAATAAACGTGAATGACTCCGTCACAAAATCAAAATTTGATAATTTATATGGATGCAGAGAAAGCTTAGTTGACGGTATAAGAAGAGCTACTGATGTAATGATGTCTGGAAAAATTGCAATTGTTGCTGGTTTTGGAGACGTTGGAAAAGGAAGTGCTGCATCTTTAAGACAAAGTGGTGCTAGAGTGTTAGTTACTGAGGCAGATCCAATTTGTGCTCTTCAAGCTGCAATGGAAGGTTATGAAGTGGTATTAATGGAGGAGGCTATAAGTAGAGCGGATATAGTTGTAACAGCCACAGGTAACAAAGATATTGTTACTGCAGACCATATGAGAGATATGAAGGATAGAGCCATTCTATGTAATATTGGTCACTTTGATAATGAAATACAAGTTGAAGCTCTTAAAAATTATAAGTGGACTGAAGTAAAACCTCAAGTGCATGAAATAGAGTTACCTAGTGGTAAAAGAATTATTCTTTTAGCTGAAGGAAGATTAGTTAATCTTGGTTGTGCAACTGGACATCCAAGTTTTGTAATGAGTGCATCATTTACTAATCAAGTTATTGCACAAATAGAACTTTGGCATAATCATAAAAATTATGAAAATAAGGTTTATGTTCTTCCAAAACATTTAGATGAAAAAGTAGCAACTTTGCATTTAAAAAAAGTTGGAGCAAAATTAACAAAATTGTCAAAAGAGCAAGCAGATTATATAAGCGTTGGAACAGAAGGTCCTTTCAAACCAGATGCCTATCGCTATTAAAGATAGCACAATCGATATCACTTCAGAGAAGTTAACTAAAGAATTAGCTAAAGAATTTACAAAATATCTTAAAGGCGGCGAGTTTGTTTTTTTATATGGAGAGATGGGTGTTGGAAAAACAACCTTTGTAAAATATTTTATAAATGAGTATCAAAAAATAAATAATTTAACACAAACTGAAATTACAAGCCCTACATTTAGTTTATTAAATGAGTATCAGGTGAAAGGTATAAGAATAAAACATTATGATTTATTTAGAATTAATAGGAAAGAAGATATCAATAATTTAGATATTTTTGAAAAAGATAATAAATTAATAACACTTATAGAATGGCCACAATTGATTGCTGATAAACAAGATATAAAATTTATAACTTTAACATTTAATTATTTAAATAAATTAAATGATAGAACTGTAGATATAAAAGTTTAAATTAAAACTTATTTTGATGAAAAGCTTAGCAAAATTGAAAAAAATAAAAGGTGACGCGTCTTTTAGAGAATTTTATAGAAACAGAGAAAATAAATCTATTATTGTAATATCTAAGAAAGAAAAGT
>CACKXG010000047.1 GCA_902604035.1 uncultured Pelagibacteraceae bacterium | reverse complement strand
TCAAGTGTTGGTCTTGGCTTATCAATTTCATCAGACATTATCAAATCTCATGGAGGAAATATAATGTTAGAAAAATCAAAAATGGATGGTTTAAGAGTTAAGGTTTTCTTGCCTGTTTAACTTTTTTTGCTTTTTTTTTGTCAAGTTTATTTATTTTATTTTCGAGACTCTCAACACGTTTTGAGAGTACTTCAAACTCATCTTTACTGGTGAGTTTCATTTTAAAAACAAACTCATCTCTTTTGGATTTTAAGATATTAAATAATTCAGTAGTCAAGTCTTTTGAAGATACTAGTCCCTGCTCTATTAATTTAGCAAACTTATCAATTATAAATTTAGAATTTTTCATATTTAAGATATACATTATAAGTATTATTATAAATGTTCATTAATAATTTTGACCCAGTAGCATTAGAAATATTTTCTATAGAAATCAGATGGTATTCTTTAGCTTATATATTTGGAATTATATTAGGCTGGATTCTCGCAAAAAAATTATTTATCCAAGATATAGAGGTTAAAAATAAATTTGATGATTATTTAACTTATTTAATTATAGGTATAATTTTAGGAGGAAGACTTGGTTATATTATTATTTATAATTTAAGTTTTTATATAAATAATCCATTAGATATATTTAAAATTTGGCAAGGAGGAATGTCCTTCCATGGTGGTTTAATTGGAGTTATTTTCGCATCTATATTTTTCGCTAAAAAAAATAATCAAAACCCATTTTTATATTTAGATATTGTCGCTTTAGTAGCTCCAGTCGGATTATTTTTTGGACGAATAGCAAACTTTATAAATTCAGAGCTGTATGGAACTATAACTAATGTACCCTGGGCAGTAACATTTGTTCAGGTAGATAATCTTCCTAGGCATCCCTCGCAATTATATGAAGCACTTTTAGAGGGTTTATTTTTATTTTTATTATTAATTTATTTTAAAAACAAATTTTCAAATAAACCTGGATTAATTTCAGGATTATTTTTAATAATTTACTCAATCTTCAGATTTATTGTTGAATTTTATAGAGTACCAGATGAACAGCTTGGTTATATATTTTTAAACTTAACGATGGGGCAAGTAGTAAGTTTAATATTTATATTATCAGGGGTAATCTTATTTTATTTAAAATATGAAACTCGCTAAAACAAATAATTTACCATTAGATCAATTTATAAATTTTGCTCTTTACGATAAGGACAAAGGTTTTTATATGAAAAAAAATCCTTTTGGTGAAGATGGAGACTTTATTACTGCTCCCAATATCACAAGATTATTTTCAGAGATTATCGCAATTTGGACGATTACTTTTTGGAAAAGCATTGGCTCTCCAAAAAAATTTAATTTACTAGAACTGGGAGCTGGAAATGGTGAAATGATGAAAGTCATAAATGAGACACTTATAAATTTTCCCGATTGTTACAATGCCTGCAGTTTTGTAATTCATGAAAAAAGTGATTTTTTATTTAATGAACAAAAAAAAAATTTAAATTCTAAAAAATTTTCATGGTTAAAAAACATTGAAAAAATAAATTCAAACCCAACAATTTTTTTAGCTAATGAATTTTTTGACGCTATACCAATCAAACAATTTTTTAAAAAAAAAGATAGTTGGTTTGAAAGATTTGTGAATTTGAGTGATCCAAACAAAGCTGAATTTAAAGAAAAAAAAATTGATATAGAAACAATTGAAAAACATCTAAATTTCGAAATATCAAAAGATCAGAGCATTATAGAATATTCGCCAGATACATTTAAATATTTAAGAACAATATGTGACTTAATACAAAAAAATGATGGAGGAATGTTAGTTATTGATTATGGTTATGCAGATAGCAAAATGCATGAAACTCTTCAGGCAGTAAATAATCACAAATATTCTAACGTTTTAGAAAATATTGGAGACTCTGATATAACTTACAATATAAACTTTCATTCCTTTGAAAAATTTATAAATCAGTTTAAAGAAATTAATTCAATTTTTACAAATCAAAAAAAATTTTTAACAAATATGGGTATTCTTCAAAGAGCAGAAATAATCAGCAAAAATATAGCATTTTCTAAAAAAGCAGATTTATTTTATAGAGTAAGACGTTTAATAGATGAAAATCAAATGGGTGAATTGTTCAAAGTAATGCTTATAAAAAATAAGAGAAACAATTTTAAGACAGGTTTTCAAAATTGATAAAATCAAAAAAACTTTCAAAAATAAAAATAATTAAACATGGTTTTTTCAATAAAACTGGTGGTAAATCAAAAAAAATTTATAAAAGTTTAAACTGTGGTCCTGGTTC
>CACKXG010000046.1 GCA_902604035.1 uncultured Pelagibacteraceae bacterium | reverse complement strand
TTATGGTACAGATGTAATTGAACAATCTGAAGATAGCGTATCTGAAAGATATGATCCTTTAAGAGGTGAAATGGTTATAAAATATGGAAGGGATTTTTTAGATAAGTATTTTCCATTAGCTGGACTAAGCTGGAATAAAATTACAAGCTTTGCTGTAAAATATGGAAAATTAAAAGTTTTGAAAGGTGCTGATATTTTTGATTTGGAGGACGAAAATAAATTTGTTGGGCACAGAGGCGAAAGTGATAATCCTTCTGCAATTATTTTAAAAAATAATAATTTACATATTGAAATTCTAAAAGACTCAAGAGCTTTTGCTGCTCAACAAGATCATGCAGGTATTAGTGATATTATAATAGAATCAGCAGTGTCAACAATTTGTGATAATGAAGATAGTGTAGCAGCTGTTGACTCAGAAGATAAAATTATTTGTTATCGAAATTGGCTAGGCCTAATGAAAGGAGACCTTAAGTCAAAATTTGAAAAAGAAGGAAAATTATTTGAGAGAAAATTAAATCCACATAGAAGTTATATTTCAAAAGATGGTAAAGGTTTAAAATTACATGGAAGAAGTCTTTTGCTAGTAAGAAATGTTGGTCATCTAATGACTAACCCTTCAATTTTATTAAGTGATGGAAGTGAAATACCTGAAGGAATTATGGATGCTTTTATAACTACTGCAGCTGCGCTTCATGATATTAAAAATAAAAATAATTCAAGAACTGGATCAGTTTATATTGTAAAACCTAAAATGCATGGTCCAGAGGAGACAGCATTTACAAATTTAATTTTTTCTAAAGTTGAGGAAGTTCTAAATTTACCTAAGTACACATGTAAGATTGGGATTATGGATGAAGAGCGAAGAACATCAGCAAATTTAAAAGAGTGTATTAGAAGTCTTAAAAATAGAGTTTTTTTTATAAATACTGGTTTCTTAGATAGAACTGGTGATGAAATGCATACATCAATGGAAGCTGGTCCAATGATTAAAAAAGGTGATATGAAATCATCTAAATGGATTAATGCATACGAAAATAACAATGTTGATATTGGTTTAAGTTGTGGGTTTTCTGGTAAAGCTCAAATTGGAAAAGGAATGTGGGCAATGCCAGACAAAATGAAAGATATGATGGAGCAAAAAACAGGACACTTAAAAGCAGGTGCAAACTGCGCATGGGTTCCTTCGCCAACAGCAGCTGCTTTACATGCTTTACATTATCATGAAATAAATATTTTTAACGAACAAAAAAAATTAATTGATAGAGAACCAGCTAAGCTTGATGATCTCTTAACAATCCCAATAGCAGATAGACCTAATTGGTCTGTAGAAGATATAAATAAAGAAATTTCTAATTCTGCACAAACTCTATTAGGGTATGTTGTGAGATGGGTCGATCAGGGCGTAGGTTGTTCTAAAGTGCCAGATATTAACAATATAGGTTTGATGGAAGACAGGGCAACTCTTAGAATTTCATCTCAGCATATCGCAAACTGGATACATCATGGTATTACAACCAAAATACAAGTAACTGAAATAATGAAAGAGATGGCAAAAATAGTAGACGACCAGAACAAAGATGATCCACTATATGTTAAAATGAGCAGTGATTATGAAAACTCTATAGCATTTCAAACTGCGTGTAATTTAGTGTTTAAAGGTAAAGAACAACCTTCAGGTTATACTGAACCATTACTTCATTTAAATAGATTGAAAAAAAAATCTAATCTGAGTTCGAAACCAAATTAGACCTATTTTTAAAAGCAGAAAATAAAGTTCCATCATCTAAACTTTCAATTTCTCCACCAACAGGTAATCCTTGTGCTAATTTAGTAATCTTAACATTCAAATTTTTTAAACTATCTTGAATATAATATGCAGTTGTTTGACCTTCAACAGTTGCACTAGTTGCGAGTATAACTTCTTCTATCTTATCTTTTTTGACTCTTTGCACTAAAGAATTAATTAATAAATCCTCCTTTTTTTGTCCAGCTGATGAAATAGTGCCTCCTAAAATGTGAAAATAACCTTTATATATATTTGAACTTTCTATACTCCACTGGTCAGATATATTTTCTACTACACAAATTTTTTCATATTTTTTATCTACAATTTTACAATTTTCATAATCACACTCTATTGAAATAGATTTTAGAGCCCCGCAAATTTTGCATCTAGAAATATTTTTATAAACATCCGCTAATGATTTTGCTAAAGGTTTTACTAGTTCATCTCTATTATTAATTAACTTTAATACAATCCGCTTTGCTGATTTAGGACCTAAGCCAGGCAATTTTGATATCAGTTTAATTAAATCATCTATCTCATTACCATTTTCCATATTTTATAAGGGCCATTTGAAACCTGGAATTCCAAACCCACCTGTTGCTTTTGAAATTTCCTCAGTTGTTTTTGATTTAAGTTGGGATTTGGCACTATTATGTGCTGCAACAATTAAAT
>CACKXG010000045.1 GCA_902604035.1 uncultured Pelagibacteraceae bacterium | reverse complement strand
TAAACTGACCTTTTGTTTGTTCCAGTTCCCATGGTCCAGGAGTTGCGGAAACAAATACAGTTTGAGTTCTCATTAAATCCCATTCTTCAAATTTTAATGGTCTATTATCCATACACGAAGGAAGTCTGAATCCGTATTCTGCTAAAGTACTTTTTCTTGATCTATCACCTTTATACATTCCATTAAGCTGAGGTACTGTAACGTGACACTCATCTACAAATATTAATGTGTTATCTGGAAAGTATTCAAAAAGAGTGGGAGGAGGCTCTCCTGGTTTTCTTCCTGACAAAAACCTTGAATAGTTTTCAATACCAGCACAAGAACCTGTTGCTTCAATCATTTCAAGATCAAATTTAGTTCTTTCTTCTAATCTCTGAGCTTCTAATAATTTATTTTCAGCACGGTGTTTCTTTAAAGTTACTTCTAATTCTTTTTTTATATTAATTACTGCTTGCTCGATTGTAGGCTTAGGAGTGATGTAGTGACTATTTGCATAAACTTTTACTAAACTTAATTCTCTTACTTTATCACCAGTTAACGGATCAAACTCTTCTATCTGTTCTAATTTATCCCCAAATAGACAAAGTCTCCAAGCTCTATCTTCTAAATGAGAAGGAAATATTTCTAAATATTCTCCTCTTGCTCTAAATGTTCCTCTATAAAAATTTTGATCATTTCTTTTATATTGTAGAGCAACTAAAGATTTGATTATTTCTTCTCTATTGTAGTCATAATTTTTTTGAAGAGTTAGTGTCATTTTACTATACGCTTCAACTGAACCTAATCCGTAGATACACGAAACACTTGCTACAATTAAAACATCATCTCTTTCTAAAAGAGATCTAGTTGCTGAGTGCCTCATTCTATCAATTTGTTCATTTATAGAGGCTTCTTTCTCTATATATGTGTCTGATCTCGGCACATAAGCCTCTGGAGTATAATAGTCATAGTATGAAACGAAATATTCAACAGCATTGTCTGGAAAAAAGGTTTTCATTTCCCCATAAAGTTGAGCAGCAAGAGTTTTGTTTGGAGCTAAAATTAAGGCAGGTCTATTAGTAGCTTCAATTACTTTAGCCATTGTAAAAGTTTTTCCAGATCCCGTTACACCAAGCAAAACTTGATTAAATTGATCTTTGTTAGCACCATTTACTAATTTTTTTATCGCTTCGGGCTGATCACCAGCAGGTTTAAAATCAGATTTAATTTTGAATTTTTTTCCACCCTCTAGTTTTCCACCTATTTTAGGATTTTTACTCTGAATATCTGTAATTAAATCTTGATAAGTATTTTCCATATATTAAACAAGGTAGTAGAATTTATTTATATTTCAATGAGCATAATATCAGACAGTTTAAAGAAGATTAAACCATCACCTACTATTGCTGTTACTCAAAAAGCAAGAGAGTTAAAAGCTGCTGGAAAAGATGTTATTGGATTAGGTGCAGGGGAACCAGATTTTGATACTCCAGATAACATTAAGCAAGCAGCTATAAAAGCTATTAACGATGGCGATACAAAATACACCGCAGTAGATGGGACTCCAGCATTGAAAAAAGCGATTGTAGAAAAATTTAAAAAAGAAAATAATTTAGATTATACAACTGATCAAATTACAGTTGGTGCTGGTGGAAAGCATGTAATTTATAATGCAATGATGGCCACATTAAACCAAGGTGATGAAGTTATAGTTCCTGCTCCTTATTGGGTTTCTTATCCCGATATGGTTTTATTAGCTGGAGGAAAACCAGTGATAATGGAATGTGATGAAAAACAAGGTTTTAAAATAAGTCCAATTGATCTTGAAAAATTTATAACTCCAAAAACAAAATGGATTATTCTTAATTCTCCTTCAAATCCAACTGGAGCATGTTATTCAGAGCAAGATATAAAAGCAATTGCAGATATTTTAGAAAAACATAGTCATGTGTATATTTTAAGCGATGATATTTATGAGCATGTGACTTATGAGGGTTTTAAATTTTTTACAATTGCTCAAATTGAAAGTTTAAAAGATAGAGTGCTTACAATGAATGGTGTAAGCAAAGCTTATTCAATGACAGGCTGGAGAATAGGGTATGCAGCTGGTCCAAAAGATATCGTTAAAGCTATTGCTAAAATTCAATCACAATCAACAACTAATCCTTCTTCTATTAGCCAAGCCGCTGCAGTTGAGGCACTTAGTGGAACACAAGACTTTATTAAGGAAAGAGCTAATTCTTTTCAGGAGAGAAGAGATTTTGTTGTTAATGCTTTAAATGCGATAGATGGAATTGAATGTCTGAATCCAGATGGAGCGTTCTATGTTTTTCCAAGTTGCAAAGGTTTAATGGGTAAAAAAGATCCAAATGGAAATGAAATTAAATCTGATACTGATTTTGTTCAATCATTATTAGAGAATAGTGGAATTGCTGTAGTTCAGGGTTCTGCATTTGGTTTAGAAGGTTTTTTCAGAATTTCTTATGCAACATCAATGGATAATCTTAAGAAAGCAATGGATAAAATATCTAGTTTTTGTAAATCCTTAAGTTAATGAAAACAGCCCTAGTGTTTGGTTCATCAGGTTTAGTTGGCGGGCATCTTGTTAATGAACTTATCCTGAA
>CACKXG010000044.1 GCA_902604035.1 uncultured Pelagibacteraceae bacterium | reverse complement strand
TATTCAACACCTACTAATCTCAAAATTAAACCAAGTAAAATTAAAAATATTGTCCCTCCAACTGACCAAATTAAGGCACCAACAATTAAACCGTAATCCCAATCACCAAAAAAGAAAATTGGTATTCCAATACTTAATCCAAATAGGATAGGCATAAACTCAACAAGTATCATTAAAGCTTCAATTAAGCTGGTACCAAGAGATTCCATAATTCTAGAAAACTTAATAGTATCCTCTTGAACTCTTTGCGCTGCACCTTCAATTTTTCGAGCCTTATCATATACACTGTGGTACCACTCAACCATAGCGGTTCTCCATCTAAATAAATAATGCGAAGTAAAAAAACTTACTACTACAGCTACACCAACATACATAGCTGCCAACGTTATGAAAGACAATAAACTTGCCCAGTACTCTTCTATAGTAATTGAGTTTGGAGCTCCAAGAGCTTTTTGAATCATATCATAAAATTCACCAAACCATTCATTGATTTTAACATCTATCTTAACTTGAATCCAAAGGGATGATAAAATAATAGCTGAACCTATCCACGACCAAAGATACCAATGCTTTTGTGTGAAAAATCTAAACATTGATTATTTCAAAAAATTATCTGCATAAGATTTTTTTACAGTTTTTCTTTTTCTTGGCTCAATTAATTCAAAATCAATTTTTTTCTTTTTTGCGTAATTGATTGCTAATTCTTTAGATGAAAATTCTAATTTTAATTCTGTATAAGTGTCAGATGAACTTTCCCAACCCATCAAAGGATTTTTTGTTGGATCTTTGGTTTTAAATTCTAAAATCCATTTGCCATTCTTTGCTAATCCCGATTGCATTGGATTTTTATTTGGAATGTAAATAATAGCTTTTTTCATAAATGAGTGGCAGGATTCGAACCTGCGACCCTCTGGTCCCAAACCAGATGCGCTACCAGGCTGCGCTACACTCCGATCCGAGTACTAATACAGCAGTTATTGATAATTTCAATGTATAAAGATACCAAAATTAAAAGAAATTTGAATAAAATCTGGTATATAACGAAGCATGATTATTACATGCCCTTGCGAAAAGAAACAATTTAAAATTGATAGTTCATTAGTACCTCAAGAAGGACGAGAACTGCAATGTGGGTCTTGTGAAAGAGTTTGGTTTTACAAACCAAAAAATGAAAGCGAAGCACCATTAACATTAAATGAAAATATTTCTGAAAAAAAAACAGAACCAGCTATTGAAACAAATGACAAAAAACCAGAAGTTAGAAAAAACTTACAGAAAAAAATAATAGAACCTCAAATAAAAAACAAAACATCAAAAGAAATTCCAAACAAGGTTAAAAAATTGGAAAATGAAAATAAAGGATCTAAATTTTTTTCTTATTTGATGGTATTTATTATATCAATTGTAGCACTAATTATTTTGCTAGATACACTAAAAACCCCACTAATTAATGTGTTTCCTGGATTAGAAATTGTTTTATTTAACCTTTTTGAAACATTGCAAGATATAAAACTATTTATTATAGACCTAACTTAATTTTTTATGATTAATTATATATCTAAGCCTTTTAGATGGTTTTTTAAATTAGAGGCTGCAAGTGGATTGGTATTATTGTTTGCTGCAATAATTGCGTTATTTATAAGTAATTCTGGACTAGCAGATTTATATTTTGCTACTCTAAATAAATATTTATTTATAGGTATTAATAATTTCGGATTAAAATTATCAGTATTACATTGGATCAATGATGCCTTAATGGCAATTTTCTTTTTCTTTGTTACTTTAGAAATTAAAAGAGAATTTTTACAAGGGGAGCTTTCAAATATTAAGCAAGCTTTATTGCCAATCATAGGTGCAGTAGGAGGTATGTTAGTTCCTGCATTACTTTATGTTTTCATAAATTTTGGTGATAGTGAAACATTAAATGGGTGGGCAATTCCATCAGCTACGGATATCGCTTTTTCTTTAGGAGTTTTATCTTTGTTAGGTAAAAGAGTGCCTTTGTCTTTAAAAGTATTCTTAACTGCATTAGCTATAATTGACGATTTAGGAGCAATAGTAATTATTGCCCTATTTTATTCTGGAGACTTGAGTATTAAATACTTAACCTTAATGTTGTTGGCTTTTATTATTTTGTTATTAATTAACAAATTTAATATTAAAAAGTTTCTACCTTACTTGATTGTAGGTCTTTTCCTTTGGGATTTTACACATAATTCAGGAATACACGCGACTATTGCTGGAGTTTTGTTAGCTATGACAATACCTCATAGAAAAAAAGAAAAAGATTTTTCTTTATTGATAAAAATTGAACATGCAATTAGTCCATACGTTGCTTTTGGAATAATGCCTTTATTTGCATTTGCAAATGCTGGTGTATCTTTAGAAGGTTTATCATTTGCATCATTACTGGATAAGGTTCCACTAGGCATTGTTCTTGGACTATTTCTAGGTAAACAGCTAGGTGTATTTATATTTTCTTATATATCTATTAAATTAAAAGTGGCTCAAATGCCAAATGACACTAGTTGGTATAATTTTTATGGCGTAGGAGTTCTTACAGGCATTGGCTTTACAATGAGTTTATTTGTTGGAAATTTAGCTTTTGTTGAAAACATGCAATATATGGATGGTGT
>CACKXG010000043.1 GCA_902604035.1 uncultured Pelagibacteraceae bacterium | reverse complement strand
AAAAGGTTTCAACAGATGATTTTTCTAATGAAAATTTCAAATGGTTGACTGCTAAAAATGTTAATGTTGGATATGCTCCAGTAAATGCAATGAGAGTAAACTTTGTGGGTGAGCTTGGTTGGGAACTACATCATCCAATTGAATATCAAAACCATATTTTTGATAAATTAATGGAAGCAGGAAAAGATTTAGGAATTAAACCTTTTGGGATTAGAGCAATGAATAGTTTAAGAGTAGAAAAATCTTATAAACTAGTTGGTACAGAGTTATCAATTGAATACTCACCATATGAGTCTGGTCTTGATAGATTTGTTCATCCAAATAAAGGAAACTTTATTGGGTTAGAAGCACTTAACAAATGGAGAGAAAAAGGTTTTGATAATAAATTGGTCACTTTAGAGGTTCATAATACTAAAGATGCAGATGTGCTTGGAAATAATCCAATTTTTAAAGACGGAAAAGTTGTTGGAAGAGCAACTGGGGGTGAATTTGGTTTTAGATTAGATAAATCAATAGCTCTTGCAATGGTCAAGCCTGATTTTTCAAATGTGGGCGACAAATTACAAGTTGATATATTGGGTGAAATGTACGACGCTACTGTTTTAGATGAGAGTCCATATGATTCAGAAAATAATTTGTTAAGAGCTTAATGAAAATTTTAGTAGCTGTAAAAAGGGTTATTGATTACAACGTTCAAATCAGAGTTAAAGAAGACGGAACGGGTGTAGTTACTGAAAATGTAAAAATGTCAACCAATCCTCCTGATGATAATGCAATAGAAGAGGCTGTAAAAATTAAAGAGGCAGGTAATGCTACAGAAGTAGTTGCAGTAACTGTTGGAGAAGAAAAAGCTCAAGAAACAGTTAGGAAAGCTTTAGCGGTTGGCGCGGACAGAGGTATTCATGTGAAAGTTGATGGAATTTTAGAACCACTCGCTGTTTCAAAAATTTTACAAAAAATAGTAGATAAAGAAAAACCAGATTTAGTATTTATGGGTAAACAAGCAATAGACGATGATTGTAATCAAACAGGTCAAATGTTGAGTGCTTTATTAAATTGGCCACAAGCAACATTTGCCTCAAAGATTGATGTTAAAGATAATAAATTAGAAGTAACTAGAGAAATAGACGAAGGACTTGAAACAATTGAAATAAATGTTCCAGCTATTGTAACTTGTGATCTTAGGCTGAATGAACCAAGATATGCATCACTACCAAATATAATGAAGGCAAAGAAAAAACCTATAGAAGAAATTGCTGCTTCTGATTTAGGCGTGGATGTATCACCAAGATTAGAACAAATAAAAGTAGAGGAACCTCCAAAAAGAAAAGCAGGCATAAAAGTAGCAAATGTTGCTGAATTAGTTCAAAAGTTAAAAAATGAGGCGAAGGTAATTTAATGGCAGTTTTACTTATAGCGGAACACAATAATAAAGAATTAAGACCATTTACTCTTAATGCAGCTACAGCAGCATCTCAAATCGATTCAGATGTTCATGCTGTAATTATTGGTCAAAATTCTGCAGATGCTGCAAAACAATTATCTGAACTTCCAGTAGTAAAAAAAGTATTGAGTGTAGAAGGAGCTCACTATGAAAACTTCACAGCAGAAAATTTTGCTCCAGTGATTGTTAAACTAGCAGAAAATTATTCTCACATTGTTTGTTCAGCAAATACATTTGGAAAAAATTTGATGCCACGAATTGCAGCTCATCTTGACACATCGCAAGTAAGTGACATCATTAAAGTAATATCACCAGATACTTTTTTAAGGCCAATTTATGCCGGTAACGCTTTTGCAACAATTAAGAGTAATGATGCTAAAAAGTGCGTTACAATCAGACCCACTTCTTTCGATCCATGCGCGAGTACAGGTGGATCAGCCCCAATTGAAAAAGTGGATGCTAGTGAAGAGTTTTCAAATACAAAATTTATCAAAAGAGAAGAAATTAAATCTGATCGACCTGAACTTGGAACAGCAAGAATTGTTGTATCAGGTGGCAGAGGAATGCAAAGTGGGGATAATTTTAAATTAATTACAGAAATTGCTGACAAACTAGGTGCAGCAATTGGAGCATCAAGAGCAGCAGTAGATGCTGGATATATAAGTAATGATCATCAAGTAGGTCAAACAGGAAAAGTGGTAGTACCAGATCTATATATCGCTGTTGGAATTTCAGGTGCTATTCAACATTTAGCAGGAATGAAGGAAAGTAAAGTTATAGTTGCAATTAATAAAGATGGTGAGGCTCCAATATTTAGTGTTGCAGATTATGGACTTGAAGCTGATTTATTTGAGGCACTACCTCAGTTCATGGAAGAGCTGAACAAATTAAACACTATACAAAAATAATCCTTACAGTTAAAAACTAGAGTATGTCTAGAGAATCAATGGAATATGATGTTGTAATCATTGGTGGAGGACCATCAGGATTATCAACTGCAATAAAGTTAAAACAATTAGATCCAAATCTAAATGTTTGTTTATTAGAAAAAGCATCAGAGATTGGAGCTCATATTTTAAGTGGAAATGTATTTGAAACGCGTGCTCTAGATGAATTACTACCAAATTGGAGAGAATTAAATTCTCCAATCAAAACAAAAGTAACTAAAGAAAAATTTTTATTTTTAGAAAAA
>CACKXG010000042.1 GCA_902604035.1 uncultured Pelagibacteraceae bacterium | reverse complement strand
ATAATTCAATTGCCCAATCTAATGCTGAGTCTCCTCCACCAAAAATTGAAATAGATTTATCTTTGAATATTGATTTATCTTTAATTGAATAAAATAAAGAATTTCCCTCAAATTTTTCACATTCTTTTACTGAAAATTTCCTAGGCTCAAAAGAACCAACACCACCAGCTATTACAATTGCAGCAACATCAAACTCTACTCCACCAGAAGTTTTAACATGCCATCTATTTTGGTTTTTTTTTAACTCCTCTACTCTTTCATTTAAATGAAATTTGACATTAAAAGGTTTGATTTGTTTTAGAAGATTATTGGTTAGCTCTTCCCCAGTGCACTCCGGAACAGCTGGAATGTCATAAATTGGTTTGTCAGGATAAAGTTCTATACATTGGCCACCTGCTTTATCCAAATTATCAACTATCTCACAACTCAATCCTATAATTCCAAGTTGATGAGCACAAAACAACCCTGTTGGTCCTGCCCCAATAATTAATACATCTGTTTTATTCATTTAACCTTGCTTAGATGGAATGTTTACTTCTAAACCATCTAACTCATCTGTAACTGTAATCTGACAACTCAACCGACTATTATTTTTTGGTTCAAAAGCCATATCAAGCATATCTTCTTCACCATCCTCTTTTACTGGAAGCTTATCTAACCATTCTTCTTTGACATAAACATGGCAGGTAGCACACGCCATTCCTCCACCACAATCTGCATCAATTCCTGGAATATCATTTTGAATTGCACCTTCCATTACAGTTAATCCTTTTTGAACATCAACTGTATGAGTTTTGTTATCGTGAGTGTGGTATGTAATTTTTGCCATGCGTTATATATAGTTTCTTATCTAAATTGGACAAGTAAGTAAAATCATACTTAGTATATTTTTTAAATATTTTGAGGTTCAGGTAGCTCTTTTTTTATAAAATAACTTGTATCTTCTTTTTGTTTTATAAGTGCTGGAATTATTTCTTTATAAGCATCAATTAAACCATAGTTTGGCTTTGGTAATTGATCTTTTATATGATGATGCAGTTTATCAAGATTATATGACGGAACAGTTGGAAACATGTGATGAGTTAAATGATATTCCATTTTCCAATATAAGAAGCTTAGTATTGGATTTAAATACATTTCACGTGATGTAACCCTATGATCTTTAATGTTCCTTGCAAGTCCTGCATGTTGAGTAAATGCAACGAGTTTATGTAAAGTTTTTCCATAAAATTGTGGTAAGACAAAATATAATAGAGGCATCCAAGAAGAAACTAGTATTGACCATAAAATAATTGAAAGCCAAATAGCAACATAAATTCTTGAAATAAAAATTGCTTTTGGTTGTGCATTTTCTGGAATGCTATCTTGCATAACTTTTGTTTTAATTCCTAAAGCATGTTGAATAATTTCAAATGAAATATGTTTTTTAAAAAACACTAAATCTAAAAATGGAATTATATTTATAATTAATCTCTTTGGGGTTTCTTTTAAATCATTGCCATATTCAATTTCATGATCAAAAGGATTTTCTGTTGAATAAGTATTACCGTGATGAACAAAATGCGTGTATCTCCATCTTGTTGGTTCAAAGTTAGCCATGTAAGAGGAGATGTAATAAAAAAGTTCGTTTAAAAATTTTGACTGAAATGCAGTTTTGTGACCTGTCTCATGCCATAATGGATTAGAGAAAGAATAAATATTTCCATAAATTAAAAACCAAAATACCGACCACCATGTGCCCCAGGTTTGATATGCAAAAATTCCAGTTATGAATAATAGTCCGAAAAAAACTGAAACATGTTGCAGTCCTTTTATATCTGATTTCTTAGAAAGCTCTTTAAGAACTTCTTTATCAATTTGGCATTTGTGCCATTTATCTAATTTAACATCCATGAACAAAAATTATGTATAGTTATTATACATAATTTTAATAAAGGTAAAAAAAAGGGCAAGTACATAATTGTACCTGCCCTTAATTTAAATTTTAGCTAATTACTTAGCTCTTCTTCCCGCAGAACTAGTTGCAGCAGCCCAAATTACTAGACCGAATGCAATTTTGTTAATGAAGTCAGCTAAGTTGTAAACGACGTTAAGTGAGTTAGCGTCTACTCCACCAGTTAAGTAACCAAATACATAACCTAATGGGTAAATTGCCCAACCTACTGTAACGATCATTCTCATTGCTCCGAATGCAGTTACAAGAGCCTTGTTACCACTTTTCGCTGCAGCTTTACCAGCTTCACCTGAGAATACTTCATAAAGAATGTATACCCAACCTGCCATTCCGATGATGAAACCTAGTGTAGCATTAATGTATCCTGCTTCACCTAAGTAACCACCGATAAGCATTACTAATGAACCAATTAACAATCTCCAGAACATTCCAGAATTTGCTTTATTGATAGCTGCTAGAATTAAATAGAATTCTACCATCTGTAGTGGCACAGTGATTAACCAGTCAATGTATCTGTAAACAGTTGGTGAGTCTCCAGTAGCAACCCATACTTCTCTCATGTACATGTAGTGTATGAATGCAATACCAGTTACTAGACCAGCAACAATAACTGATGTTCTCCAGCCTGATGCGACATTGCCTGCTTCCATGAAAAAGAAAGCAGTAGCTGCTAACATTCCCATAGAGATAACCCAGAATGAAATTCCGACGAAGTCATCTTGCATCAACATCGTTGCGTCTGCTGCAATAGCTATACCTGAAAATCCAATCAGAGCCATAGCTGCTAAAGCAAACAATTTAAGTTTTTTCATAAAAAACTCCCTCTTC
>CACKXG010000041.1 GCA_902604035.1 uncultured Pelagibacteraceae bacterium | reverse complement strand
ATAGCACCAATGATCATCATTCCTTCAACGCCAAGGTTTAAAACTCCAGACCTTTCTGTAATAAGTTCACCACAAGACGCTAGGATCAAAGGAACAGCGGAGGCCATTATTGACGCAATTATCAGTCCAATAAAATTTATATCGATAATCATTTTTTTGAACCTATAAATTTAAATTTGAAAAACAGTAAATAGTCAGAAGCAAGAAGAAAGAATAAAATCATTCCTTGAAAAACCTGACCAGTATATTTAGGTATTTGCATAAATATTTGCGCTGTCTCAGCACCCAGATAAGTTATTGCAACAACTAGAGATGCAAAGATGATACCAACAGGATGTAAACGACCCAAAAACGCTACAATTATAGCAGTGAAACCATAATCTGGAGAAATTTCTCTATGAAGCTGTCCAATAGGTCCAGTTATTTCTCCAACTCCTGCTAAACCTGCGCAAGCACCACTTATTAGAAAAACAAGGATGATCATTTTTTTACCTTTGTATCCAGCATATTTTGCTGTCTTTAAACTAAAACCCGAAACTTTCATTTGAAACCCTAAATACGTTTTATAAAAAACAAAGTAACTGATAACCACCGCAGCTAAAGCTAAAAATATTCCTGCGTGAATTCTCAGTCCTTCAAATAACAACGGAAGTTTAGCAGAGTCGCTGAACTGTCTAGTCTCAGGAAAATTAAATCCCTCAGGATTACTCCAAGGACCAACAACAAGATAGTCTAAAATTAATTTTGAGACATATACCAACATAAGACTTACTAATATTTCATTTGTATTAAAGTAAGTTTTTAAGATTGCGGGTATTGATGCATATAGCATACCACCAATTGCACCAGCTAAAATTACTATTGGAAGAATATAAAATCCTTCTTGCTCATAAAATAATAATGCAACTCCTCCAGAAACTATCGCCCCGAAAGTTAATTGTCCTTCGGCTCCAATATTCCAGTTATTACTTTTAAAACAAAAAGATAAACCAATTGCTATTAAACAAAGAGGTGTAGCTTTTAATAGTAATTCACTGAAACCATATTTATCTGCAATTGGAACTATGAAAAAAAATTTAAGAGCTTCAAATGGTTTAAAACCTAAAATAAAAAAAATCAAACCTCCCGCTACTAATGTTAGAAAAATAGCTAACACAGGTGTAAAGAAAAAAATAGCTCTTGATGGTTGATCTCTTTTTACGATTTTAATCAATTTGCTCCTCCCATTAGTATCCCAAGTTTTTCAGAGGTAACTTCTTCAGCATTCATAATTTTTGACAATTTTCCTTTATGAATTACTGAAATTTTATCACTTAATTTTAACAACTCATCAGTGTCTGTAGATATTAATATAATTGATTTATTTTGTTCATTGATTTTAATCAATGTTTCGTGGATATAATTTATTGCTCCAACATCTAGACCCCAAGTTGGATTAAAACAGATTAATAAATCTGGAGATGTTATTAATTCTCTTCCAATAATTAATTTTTGAAGATTACCTCCGGACAAAAATTGGCTTTTTAATTCAATGTTGTCCGTATTAACATTAAAATCTGAAATTATTTTTTTGGAATGTTCTTTAATTTTGTTTTCGTTTATTAATCCATTGTTAAAAAAATTTGATGATTTAAAATTGTTTAGAGCTACATTTTCAAAAATTTTCATTTGTGGAATTGCAGCCTGCTCAAGCCTATCCTCTGGAGAAAAGGCCATCAAATATTCTCTTCTTTCTTGAGGACTTAAATCTCCTATGTAATTATTATTTAATTCTATAGAGTTCTTTTCCGAAATAATTTCACCACTTAATACTTGAAATAATTCACTTTGTCCGTTTCCTGATATACCAGCAATTCCTAAACACTCCCCTCGATTAACAGAAAAATTAATATCCGTTAAATTTGTTTCAAAAGGATCTTCACTTGTAAAATTAAGATTCGTTATTTTAATTAATTGATCTGATGAAGTTTTTGTTTTTTTTTTCTTAATTGTTTTTAGGTTCTGGCCCACCATTTTGTTAGCAAGTGACTCAATATTTTCGTTCTTTATTTCACTTACAGAAACTAACTTTCCTCTTCTCATTACAGCAACTTCATCACAAAGCTGCATAACTTCCTTTAGTTTATGTGTAATATAAATAATTAAAATTCCTTCTTCTGAAAATTTTTTCAAAGATAAGAATAATTCACTCGTTTCTTGTTCTGTTAATACAGATGTTGGTTCGTCCATAATTAAAACTTTTGGACTCCTTATTAGGCATCTTATTATTTCCACTTTCTGTTTTTGACCTGCTGATAGATTTAGAACAGGAATATCAAGATCAATTGAAAAATTATATTTTTTCATAATTGCATCAATTTTTTCTCTTACACTTTCCCTTTGTTCATCTGAGTCTATTATTAAGTTTTCAAATACGGACAAAGTTTCAAAAAGATTAAAATGCTGGAATACCATTCCGATATCATTTTTTTTTGCATCTAATGGCGAATTAAGCTTTAGATTATTTTCATTTAAATAAATTTTACCCTCGTCAGGAATGATGACGCCTGATAGAATTTTAACTAGTGTAGATTTTCCAGCACCATTTTCTCCAAGAAGAGCATAAATTTTACCGCTATTAAACTCGAGTGAAACATTGTCGTTTGCAACACACCCAGGATATATTTTAGTTACATTTGAAATTTTTAGGTTTGTATTCATTAATTAATTTAATGGTATAGAATTTCCATCCTTATTTACCTGATATTGATTTGATAATTTTTGATATTTTTTTTTAATTTCGTTTAGTTGATTTAAAATTTTTTCTTTTTTTGAAGAAGGTAAATTTTCAATAAGTAAATTTATATTCTGACTTTTCCAATAGGAATTTTCTTTATTATATTCTCCATCATTAATTTTAAATACTT
>CACKXG010000040.1 GCA_902604035.1 uncultured Pelagibacteraceae bacterium | reverse complement strand
ATTATGGGTGGCTTGGTTGGATACATCGATTCAACAGATGTTGCATTTGACGGAAGAGAAATGGGAGTATTCATGGTACTGATGGCAATACTTGGAGGTAAAGGAACTCTTTGGGGCCCAATTATTGGTGCAACTATATTTCATATTTTTAAAGAAGGCTTTTGGACATTTTTTTTGGGTTGGCAGTATGTTGCTCTAGGAGTTTTGATTGTTGTGATTGTAATTTATTTTCCAGAAGGAATTATGGGATGGCTTAGAGAAAAATATCCAGAGCGATTTGGTGAAGTGGTTGATGAAAAAGATCGTAAAGCACAGGTAGAACTTAAATGAGTATTTTAGAGGTAAGCAATGTAAGTAAATCTTTTGGTGGTGTTAAAGCTAACGTTGATATTTCAATGAATGTTGAAAAAGGCAAGATAGTTGGATTAATTGGGCCAAATGGTTCAGGAAAAACTACATTATTCAATTCGATTGTAGGAACTTACCCAATCGATAAAGGATCTATTAAATTCAATGGAAAAGAAGTTTCTGAGTTACCAGTTCCTGTAATTGCTAAGTTAGGATTATTGAGAACTTTTCAGCAAACAAGAATTTATGGAAAGCTTAATTGTATAGAAAATATGCTTATTAGTCATAAAGGTAGTGACGCAAATTTAATGAAAATATTTTCAAAGATCCCAAAAGAATTAACAGATAAAGCTGAAAATTTATTAAATTTTGTGGGATTATATCAAAAAAGAAAGCTAAGAGCTGGAGATTTATCTTTTGGTCAACAAAAATTACTTGAGCTTGCTATGGCATTAATGAATGAACCAGAGATGCTATTACTAGACGAGCCTACAGCTGGGATTAATCCAACACTAATAAATGGTATTATTGATAGATTAATTAAAGTTAACCAAGATTTTGGAATAACTCTTTTGGTTATTGAGCACAACATGAGAGTCATTATGCAATTAGCTGAGAATATTTTTTGTTTAGCTCATGGTAAAATGTTAGCCAATGGATCGCCAGATGAAATTAAAAATGATAAACGTGTCATTGACGCGTATTTAGGAGCTCAATAATGTCTAATCAATATGAAGTATTAGGAAAAGCTCCGACGCCAGATGATTTAAAAAAATTATCTCCAAACGAAGTTCATTTAACTATAAAAAATTTAAACGCAGGTTACGGAAAAATGGAAATTTTACATAATTTTGATTTATTCGTAAATAAAGCTCAGTCTTTATGTTTAATTGGACCTAATGGTGCAGGTAAATCTACAATTCTTCATTCAATATATGGTTTTACAAATATTTTTTCTGGTCAAATTGAACTTGAAGGAAAAGAAATTACAAATCTTACCCCAGCAGAAAAGTTAAAGTCAGTCGGTATAGCTTATATATTGCAAGATAACTCTGTATTTCCGGATATGACAGTAGAAGAAAACCTATTAATGGGAGGATATATAAAAGAAAAAACAGATGAGTCATATGAAGAGGCTGAAAGAATTTTTGAAAAGTATGAAAGGTTAAGAAATAGAAGAAACCAACCAGCAAAAGTTTTATCTGGTGGTGAGAGAAGATTGCTAGAAATATCTAGAGCATTAGTAATGAAACCTTCAGTGCTTTTAGTAGACGAACCGTCAATTGGACTTGAACCCAGATATATTGAGATGGTTTTTGAAATATTAAGAGATCTTCAGCAAAATGAAAAAAAAACAATCATTCTAGTAGAACAAAATGCCAAAAAAGGATTGGAGTTTGCGGATATAGGATACGTTTTAGTATCAGGGCAAACTGCAATTGCAGGTAAAGGAGACGATTTACTTCAAAATCCTGATGTTGGTAGACTGTTCCTAGGTGGATAATGATTAATAAAAATTTTTTCTTTAAAGGATATAGATCTATATTTACTCATGATAGTCCAGCTATAGCTCTTACTTGTTGCTTTATAGCAATTGGTGCTCTCTTTAAAAATTTAGGTTTTAATATTCAGGAAAGTATTTTTTCAACTGTTTTAACTTATGCTTTACCAGGTTCATTGGTAATGGCTGAGTCAATGTTGATTGGAGCATCTTTATTAAATATTTTTCTAGCAGTTTGGTTTGTAAATGCTCGACTTTATCCAATGGCTGTATCTTTATTTCCATTAATGATGCACGAATCTCAACCTAAGTGGAAGTATTACTTTTCTTGTCATTTTATTGCTGTTTCAGCGTGGTTAATCATGAAAAGCAATTATAAGAAAATTCCAAAAGAATATAGGATTGATTATTGGATTGGAATTGGAAGTGGAACAGTAAGTGTATCTGTTATTGGAACATTTATAGGTTTTTATTTTTCAGAGTACATGAATAAAGATATGATGATTGGATTGGCAATTCTTAATCCTGTATATTTTTTATGCATGATGGTCGGAGCATCAAAAACTATACAAGTTACATTATCTGTCTTACTTGGAATAATTTTAGGACCAATTATTTATTTATTTTCACCTGAGTGGTCAATTCTTTTAGCAGGTGTAATCGGTGGAACTATAGCCTATTTAGTTGGAGAGTATAATGTCAGCTAATATCGTTTATGCAATTTTAGTTACATCTCTTGCTACATTTTTATCTAGATTTTTAGGTGCTCTTACCTCTCAAGGTATTAAGGAAACATCAAAACTTTTTAAGTGGTTTAATTGTTTAGCCTATGCAACTTTAGCAGCATTAATAGCAAGAACTATAATTTTTCCTGCTGGCGTGTTAATAGAATCTAGTTATTACAGTAGGTCAATTGTTGTATTTTTATCCTTGTTTGTTTTTTTTATTTCTAAGAAAAACTTTGTTTATCCTACAATTTTCTCAGCTATTTGTATGACAATAATTAACAATTATATCTGATTAAATTGATTTATAAAATAAGGTAAAATAAAATTTAGAATGCAAAAAATTACAGGCATAGACATTCAAAA
>CACKXG010000039.1 GCA_902604035.1 uncultured Pelagibacteraceae bacterium | reverse complement strand
ATTTATCAAAAATTTAAAATCTGAAAAAATGATAAATATTTATGAAATTTTTGAAAAGCCACTAATTAAAATTCTTGCATTTATGGAAATAGAGGGGGTTGAAATTGATAGTAAGTTTTTAAAATCTCTTTCATCTAAATTTGAAAAAAAAATTCAAAAACTTGAAAAAGAAGTATTTAAAATTTCTAAAAAAGAGTTCAATATCGCATCCCCAAAGCAATTAGGTGAAATAATTTATAATGACTTGAAAATAGCTGGTTTAAAGAAAACTAAAAAAGGAAGTTTTGCAACAAGTGCAAGTGTTTTAGAGGATTTAGCTTTTAAAGGTCATGAATTTCCAAAATTAATTTTAGATTGGAGACAAGTTTCAAAATTAAAAAATACTTATTCAGACGCTTTACCAGAACATTTAAACCCAAATACAAAAAGAGTTCATACTTCGTTTTTGCTGGCCGCTACAACGACTGGAAGACTAGCATCTAGTGAGCCTAACTTACAAAACATACCAATTAAATCAGAAGATGGAAAAGATATAAGAAAAGCTTTCACTGCAAAAAAAGGGCACTTATTAATTTCTGCGGATTACAATCAAATTGAGATGAGAATTTTAGCAGATCTAGCAGATGTAAAAGAACTAAAAAAAGCTTTTAAAAACCAAGAAGATATTCACTCTTTAACAGCTAGCCAAATATTTAATATTGATATCAAAAAAGTTAATCAAGATCACAGACGAAAGGCTAAAGCTATTAATTTTGGAATTATTTATGGAATTTCGCAATATGGATTAGCTAAGCAAATAAACGTTTCTAATTATGAAGCAGAGGAATTTTTAAATTCATATTTTGCTAAGTTTCCAGAAATTAAAGTTTATATGGATAATACAATTAAATTTTGTAGGAAAAGTGGATATGTTAACAATATTTTTGGACGAAGATCTCACTTTAATGGAATAAATGACAAAAACTTTAATGTCAGAAATTTTCAAGAACGTGCTGCAATTAATGCTCCCATTCAAGGTTCTGCTTCTGAAGTAATGAGATTAGCCATGATAAGATTGGATAAGAAATTATCAGAGGAAAAAAATTCTAATTCAAAAATGCTCTTACAAATTCATGATGAATTAATTTTTGAAATTCCAAAAAAAGATGAAAAAGTAATGATTAAATTAATTGAGAAAGAAATGACCAGTGTAGCTCAGAGTGATTATCATTCTTTTTCAACTCCTTTAACAGTTGATATTAATGTTGGAGATAATTGGGGTATGTTACATTAAATTTATAACATTGCCCAAATTAGGACAATTTAGTATTTTTAAACTACTTTATGCAAAAACAAACAATAGCCTTGATAGATGACGATAGAAATATTTTAACAAGTTTAAGTATCGCATTAGAAAAAGAGGGTTTTAAAGTTCAAACATACATTGATGGTGAAAGTGCATTAATCGGTTTAACCAGAATGCCACCTGACTTAGCAGTCATAGATATAAAAATGCCTAAGATGGATGGAGAAGAATTACTAAAAAAACTTCGAAAAAAAACTTCCTTACCAGTAATTTTTTTAACATCTAAAGATGATGAAATTGATGAGTTGTTAGGTCTAAAGCTAGGTGCAGATGATTTTGTAAAAAAATCAGGAGGTTTTTCTATAAAAGTTTTGATTGAAAGAATTAGAGTGCAGTTAAGAAAAAAAGACTCAAATAATATTCTAGAGGAAAATAAAAGCCTGATATCTCATGGAAGATTAAAATTAGATCCATCACAACTCGAGTGTGAATGGAATGGAAAACAGCTGCCTGATAAATTGACAACAACTGAGTTTTTAATTGTTAAAGAGTTAGCAAAGAGGCCTGGTATAATTAAAGAAAGAGCTCAGCTTATGGATATAGCTTACCGAGAAGATACAGATATAGAGGATAGAACTATTGATAGTCACGTAAAAAGAATTAGAAAAAAATTTAAAAAAGTAGATCCTGATTTTTCAGCTATTGAAACTAGGTATGGTAGTGGATATAGATGGAATGTTAGCTAATGTTTAGTAAATACTTAAAAACTCTTTCTATATTAAAAAAATTTTTATTTATAAATTTCGTAATTTTTACAATTATTGGACTATTTACATTCATATATCTAAATAATATTCAGCCAAGTCTAATAAAAAAAAAATCTCAAAATCACACAAACATTATTAACAACACTATTGATAATATTTTAAGGCTAGATGTAAAATTCCAATCTGATGATATTAGAAGATTTTTATTTTCTACAAGGTTTATTTTTCAAAATTTAGATAGAGTATTATTTTTTGATGATCAACTCAACCTTATTGGAGACACTGATACTTTAGATCTTGACCCAAGATCATTCTCTACAAGACTTGATAAAATTGAATTTGAAAGCTTAGATAATGAGGAAAAAGAAAAAACTATTGAGGAAAAAAATATAAAAATTGATGAAAAAAAACCTGTTTCATTCAAAGATATATTGAAAAATTATTCCAGTTCTGAAAATTTAGGAGTTCCTTACACATTTACGCAAGAAGATTTTAATAAATTTAATGTAATAACAATCAAGAATGTAACAAAGAATGAAATTAATCTTGGTTATGTAGCTATTACAGAAAATGCAAATGAAATAAAAACAGCGATAGATGAGAGGAAAGCATTTGTAATAAGAACAGCTATATCTGTAGGATTTGTAATATTAATATTTTCTTTTGTTTTAAGTAGATACTTTATTAAACCAATACAAAATCTTGTTGGATATACAATTCGTATTAAAGAAAAGAGTCAAATCAAACCAGGTATTGAAAATCTTAAAAAAAGGAATGACGAATTGGGACTTTTATCAAATTCTTTAGAGGATATGACAAATGAGCTTCAAAATAGAGTTACGCATGCAGAAAACTTTTCGACAGATTTAGTTCATGAGATAAGAAATCCACTAGCATCTCTAAAAAGCGCGTCAGAAATTTTACAAGACACAAATGATAGCGAACAAAGAAATAGATTATTGAATATACTTAGTCATGACGTTCAAAGAATA
>CACKXG010000038.1 GCA_902604035.1 uncultured Pelagibacteraceae bacterium | reverse complement strand
TTTACATTTTTCTTCTCATTAAATCTATGATTTGAAATTAATTTTGATTTAATTTGATATTTATCTAAAAGATTTTTTGAAACTCGAGTATCTTCACATAAAATGTAATCAGATTGTTGTAAAACTTCAATTGCTCTTAAAGTTATATCTTTTAGATTTCCCAAAGGGGTTGATACCAAATAAAGACCATTTTCGTATTCTTTTAATTTAAATTGTGGTTTTATGATCATAATTTAGCTTAAAAAATATTATACTAGCATCAAAATGATCAAATTAATTAAAATTATTTATTTTATTATTTTAAGTTTTTACTTTCTATTTTTTTCAAATGTTAATGCCCAAGAAAAAATCAAAATAGGATTATTGGTACCTATGACAGGAGAAAATAAGGAGATTGGTGAGTCCATCATTAAAGCAGTTGGATTAGCGGTCAAAGATATTGATAATAATCTGATAGAAATCTATCCAAAAGATACGGCAACCAAAGCTAACCAGACCTTAAAATCAGCATTTGAATTAAGTGAAATGGGTATAAATGTTGTTATCGGTCCAGTATTTTATGAAAGTTTAACTTATTTAGATGAAATGAAAGATTTAACTTTTTTATCATTAACAAATAAAACTTTAGATCTTCCTAAAAATGTAATCTCTGCTGGAATTAATTCTACATCACAATTTAATACAATAAAAAAATTTTTAGAAACTAATCAAATACAAAGAACTATTTTTTTAACACCAATCCAAGATTATGAATTTGAAGTTAAAAGAGGAATGAAAAATTCAAAAATTAAAATTTATAAAGATTACGAATATAATATAGAGCCTACAAAGCTAACAAAACAAATAGAAGAAATTACAAACTACAGAGTAAGAAAGCAAAATTTAGAGGATGAAATAAAAAGGATAAAAAATTCAAATGATCCAAATAAAGAAAAAAAAATAAAAAGACTTGAAAAAAGATACACTTTGGGTGGTTTAAATTTTGATGCTGTTGTAATTGCAGATTTTGATGAAAGTCTAAAAAGTGTATCTACATCACTTTTATATACTGACGTACTTCCAAAAAATAAATATTTTATAACTTTAAATCAATGGTTTGATGAAAGTTTGTTAAATGAAACTGATATTCAACCTTTATATTATCCATCAATAAATAAAGAAAATTTTGATAGCTATAAAATAAAGTACTATAACGCATTTAACGAAGATCCAACTCATTTGTCTTTATTAAGTTATGACCTCATTGGCTTAGTTTATTATTTATCAATGAATTCAAAAATAGAAAACTTAAATAAAATTTTTAAGAAAACAAATTCATTCAAAGGAAAAATAGGAATTTTTGATATTAAAAATAATAAAATTAATCACAGACTTAATTTTTATAAAATTGAAGATCAAAAACTTATAGAAATTTTCTAATTTTTTTAAAAGCTTGATATCTATGATCCATTTTATACTTTTGAGATGGCTTCATTTCTCCAAAAGTTTTTCTTTTTCTTAAAGGAATAAAAATTGGGTCATAACCAAATCCATTTTTTCCTTTTGCTTCATGTGAAATATGACCTTCAACTTTACCTATGACGCAAGCAATTTTTTTATTTAAGTGTGAAATAGAAAGTGCACAAATAAATCTTGCTTTTATTTTTTTGTTTTTCCAATTTTTGTCTTTTTTACTTAATTCTCTATAAACTCTTTTTATGGCTTTACTAAAGTCCCCATACTTTCCTCCCCATCTTGCAGAATAAATTCCAGGACTTTTATTTAAAAAATCTATTTCCAAACCAGAGTCATCAGCTAAACACAACAATCCTGTTTTTTTTGAAAAATATTTAGATTTGATCAGTGAGTTTTCTTTAAAAGTCTTACCATTTTCAACTGGACTTCTGAGATTAAATGTAGATGTAGCATAAATTTTAATTTTTTTAGGCAATAAACTCTTGATTTCACGTAATTTACCCTTGTTGTTAGTACCTATTAATAATTTATTAATTTTTTGTTTATACATCTAGAAATTGAGAAAATGCTTACCATATAAGAGACTATGGAAAAAGAGGAAATCCAAAATAACACTTCTGCAGATCAAAACGAAGATACTGTAAAAGAAAACGCGAAACCTGAAGAAAATCTAACCGAAGAAAATAAACAAGAAATAGAGCAAGAAACTAAAGAGGAAGTTAAAAAGCCAACTCCAGACGAAAAAATTGCCGAACTGGAAGATAAAGTGGCAAGAACTTTTGCTGAAATGGAAAATCAAAGAAGAAGATTTGAAAAAGAAAAAGAAGATGCTTTTGAATACGGTGGTTATAGTTTTGCAAAAGAAGCATTAAATTTAATTGATAACTTAGATCGATCCAAACATGTTCTTGAAAGCGACGATAAATTAAAAGAAACTGAAGCATTAAAAAAGACGCTAGAGCATTTAGATATTATTAAAAAAGATTTAATCTCAATATTTGAAAAAAACAACATTAAACCAATTGATAGCCTTAACAAAAAACTAGATCCAAACTTTCATCAAGCAATGATGGAAATTGAAGACGATACCAAAGAACCTGGAACAATAATTCAGGAAATTCAAAAAGGCTTTACTATAAAAGACAGATTACTTAGACCCTCATTGGTAGGAGTGTCAAAAAAAGTTACAATCAAAGAGGAAAAAACTGAAGAAAATAAGGAAAATTTGGAAAATAAATAATTATGAGATCAACTTGTAGTTTCACATTTAAACCCTATATGACGAAAGAGAGATATTAATATTATGAGTAAAATTATTGGAATAGACTTAGGAACAACAAATTCGTGTGTAGCAATCATGGAAGGAACACAAGCTAAGGTTTTGGAAAATGCTGAAGGTGCAAGAACTACTCCATCAGTTGTAGCATTTACAGACGAAAACGAAAAATTAATTGGGCAACCAGCAAAAAGACAAGCTGTTACAAACCCTGAAAATACTATCTTCGCTGTTAAAAGATTAATTGGAAGAAATTTTGATGATCCAACAGTAAAAAAAGATGTGGAAGCTGCCCCTTTCAAAATAGTTAATTCTGAAAAAGGTGATGCTTGGATTGAAGCTAAAGGTGAAAAATATTCACCTTCTCAAATATCAGCGTTCATTTTACAAAAAATGAAAGAGACAGCAGAAAAATATTTAGGTCAAGCAGTAACTAAAGCTGTGATTACAGTGCCAGCGTATTTTAATGATGCACAAAGACAAGCAACAAAAG
>CACKXG010000037.1 GCA_902604035.1 uncultured Pelagibacteraceae bacterium | reverse complement strand
TTTGTTCCTTCTGCAACAATTTTATCTCCATTATTTAATCCATCCAATATTTCTACAAAGCCCATGTATCTATCACCAATGGTTACTTTCGTTTTCATTACTTTATTTTTTTCATCTACTTTATAAATAAAAACATTTTCACCCTCGACAATTGTACTAGTGTCAGGAGCACTTAAGCCATTTCTTACATCATATTTAATTGATATTTCTAAAAATGAGCCAGGTAATATTTCACCTGATGAATTGTCCATCTTAATTCTTGTTGCTAAAGCTCTTGTATCTTCACTTATCCTGCTAGCAAAAGAGTCCACTTCACCTTTATAAATTTTATTTTTATATCCTGAAAATTTAATATCTACTGGCAGACCAACCTTAATAAATGGTACAAAAATTTCAGGTATATCTACATCACAATATATTGAGCTAGTATCTTCAAGATTAATTAATATTGAAGATTTTGAAACCTCTATATCTTCCGAAAATTCTCTTTTTCCAATAACACCATCAAATTGTGCAATAACTTTTCGATTTTTAAGCTCAGCAATTACATCACCCTTTTTAACTTTTTGATTAAAATTTATAGGATTTAATATTTCATATTTTTCAATTTTAAATGATTGTGTTTGAATTGGAGTTGCGGTCCCATAGGTACTAACAACATTTTCAAAAACTCTTTCTTGAGTAGTAGTTATTATTATTCCAGGAGGTGGTCTTTTACTAAATTTTTTTTTGAAATGATTTCCTATCATTGTTCTTCCAATGATCACTGTTGCAATGATTAAGAAAAATATAATTACTATACTTGTTATTTTTGTAGATGTTTTCATAAATTAATTTTTTCCGTATTCAGCCCAAGAGCCATCGTAAATTGTCGGCATATATTTAGCATTTATTAAAGAATAAGCTAGTGCCAATACACTTGCAGTCACTCCAGAACCACATGAAAATACTAGATTTTTATCATGGTCAAATTTAAAGGACTTAAATTTTTCCATTATTTTATCTTTACTAACGAAAGTATGGTCTTCGTTTATTAATTCAGAAAAGGGTAGGCAAAAAGAATTTTTTATTGAACCACTTCTAAGACCTTTCCTTGGTTCAGCAACTTTGCCTTCAAATCTTTCTCTACTTCTTGCATCAACAACGTTAAATTTTCCTGTATCAATATTTTCATCTATTTGTTTTTTATTTTTAACAAGTTCTTTATTTTCTTTACATGTATACTTAGAAGTTTGAGTGGTCACTTTTTTTTTATCTGTAGATTTATTTTCTTTTTTCCATTTTTTTAATCCACCATCTAGTACATGAACTAGTTTAGGGTCATGTCCATAATAAATAAAATTATACCAGCATCTACAAGAACTAATAACATCAGAGTTATCGTAAACTACAATTCGATCATTATTTTCTATACCCATATTGCTCATTATTTTTTCCCAAGATTTACTATCGGTAAGCATATGTGGTAAATCAGTATCTAATTTGGAATTTTTATCTAAATCAAAAAAAATAGCATTTGGAATATGTTCCTTTGTATATTCCTCAAAACCGTTTCTTTGAGTTTGAGGCATATGCCATGAGCAATCAATAATTTTTACTTTATAAATATTATTTTCTAACCAACTAGTATCAACTAAAGACATTTATCTTTTTTCCAAATATCTTTGATGATACTCTTCAGCTGGGCAATAATTTTTAACTAAAGAAGTTTTTGTTACTACTTTTCCTGATAATTTGACGTTTTCTTTTTCTATCATTTTTTCAGCAGTAATTTTTTGCTGATCATTTAAATAAAATATTTCACTTCTATATTGAGTTCCGAAATCTGGTCCTTGAGAATTTAAGGTTGTTGGATCATGAATTTCAAAAAAATATTCAATAATTTTCTCGTAAGATATTACTTTAGGATCAAAATCTAATTTTACCACTTCTGCATGATTTGTTGTGCCCGTGCATACTTCTTTGTAATTTGTTTCAGCATTATGACCTCCACAATAACCTACTTCTGTTTTTATAACTCCATCAAGTTTACTAAATTTAATTTCTGGTCCCCAAAAACATCCTAATCCTAAAATTGCTATTTCCATTGATAATTAACTTAATTAATCTAAAGTTAATCATATGCTATCAAAAAATCAATTAGGCTTTTTTTACATGTTCATATCGGTATGCGCATTTTCACTTATGGATGTGATTGTTAAATGGTCTGAGGATTATCCCGTTGGACAAGTATTATTTTTCAGAGGATTTTGTGGAATAATTCCTATTTTATTTCTTATTCCTAAAGATAGATATTTAGATTTTTACAAAACAACTAGACCATTTCTTCATTTTAAAAGATGTTTAGCAGGATTAATTGCTTTGGTTTCTATATTTATAGCTTTAAGAAATTTGCCTTTAGCAACAGTTGTAAGCATTTCTTTTGCAGCACCAATATTTATAACAATATTTTCAATTTTTTTATTAAAAGAAAAAGTTGGTATTTATCGATGGTTAGCGGTCCTAGTTGGATTTGTTGGTATAATATTCATAACTGAACCAGGGTTTAGTTCTTTAAATTTTTATTATATTTATCCAATAATTTTTTGCTTAGGTTTATCTTATGTTGCTATTGCTATAAGAAAATTATCATCAACGGAGCCTGCTTGGTTGATTAGTTTTTTCTTTTCATTCTCAATAATGCTTTTAAGTTTTCTCTCTTTTTATCAGGGATGGATTTTTCCAAGTTTAATTGATTTATTCTTACTTTCCATGGTTGGTATATTGGGTGGTCTTGCTAATTTATGGTTATCACAATCTTACAAATACTCAGAAGTAAGTTTAGTTTCCCCTTTAAAATATCTTGGATTAGTCTTTGCTATAATATTTGGATATTTTATTTGGAATGAAATACCAACCTCTAAAACTTTATTAGGTGCTTTATTGGTAATTGTTTCATCTATTATTATATTTAGAAGAGAAATGTATTTGAAAAAAAAGCTATCTGTTTCACGTCATGAGTAAAACTCCAAGATATTGGAATAAAGCAAAAAAATATTTATCTACAAAAGATAAAACTATGTCTTCTTTAATTAAAAAATATAAATCTCCTTCAGAAACCGTTCTAACATCAAGAAAAGATGTTTTCTTCTCTCTCTGTAAAAGTATAATTGGTCAACAAATTAGTGTTGCTGCTGCTAATTCAGTTTTTTTAAAATTTAAGAAAAAATGTAAAAATAAAATTAATGCTAAAACAGTTAGCAAATTATCTACTATTCAGCTCAAAAGTTGTGGTCTAAGTAAACAGAAAGTAAAAGGAATAAAAAGTTTAGCGCAAAAAATATTAAATAAAGAGTTTAATCCAAGACTTATTTCAAAAATGTCTGATGAAGATGCTATAATTTATCTTTCTCAATTAAGACAAATTGGAAGATGGTCAGCAGAAATGATTTTGTTATTTACTTATAATCGTCCCAATATTTGGCCAATTCAAGATATTGGTTTGTTAAGAGCTATTTCAAAAAATTTTAATAAAAAATATCTTCCACCTGAAAGTTACGTGAAATATTTAAACAAAAAGTTTTCCCCTTACTGTTCTGTTGCAACTTGGTATTTATGGAGAAGTATAGATCCCGAACCTATTCAGTATTAAGTCTTTATTAACTTACATTCCCTCAAAAATTATGTGTTCTCTAGTAGCATTATTTTCCAAATGTTTTCTAGCTTCAACATACTCTTCAGAATTGTAACAATTTTTTGCTGTTTCAATATCTGGAAATTCTGCAAGAGCTACTCTAACCATTTCCCTACCTTCCAAAGTTACATTA
>CACKXG010000036.1 GCA_902604035.1 uncultured Pelagibacteraceae bacterium | reverse complement strand
GCATCAATTACAGCATTCATCACCGTAGGTGGTGCTGCTATTGCTCCCGCTTCTCCACAACCTTTAACTCCTAAAGGATTTGTGGTTGCATGTGTACAAGTATAACCAATGTTGAACTCTGGAAAATTATCTGCACGTGGCATCGTATAATCCATATAAGATCCAGTCATCAACTGACCTGTTTCATCATACTCTGCATTTTCATACAATGCTTGACCAATACCTTGAGCAAGACCACCATGAACTTGTCCTTCGACAACCATTGGATTAATTATTCTTCCAAAATCATCACAAGCTGTATATTTTTCTAGCTTCACATGACCTGTTTCTGGATCTATCTCAACTTCAGCAATATGTGTTCCTGCTGGAAAAGAGAAGTTTGAAGGATCATAAAAAGAAGTTTCTTTTAAACCAGGCTCATCACCCTCTGGCAATGGAGATTTCATTTCATCTCTCACACCCGGTAAATAACAAGCAAAAGCAACTTCTCCTATTGTTTTCTTTTTATTTGATTTAGAAACAATAAATTCACCATCTTTAAACTCAACATCCTCTGGATTTGCCTCTAACATTTTTGCTGTAACTCTTTTACCTTTTTCAACTATTTTTTTACAAGCATTAACAATTGCGATACCACCAACAGCTAAAGATCTAGAACCGTATGTTCCCATACCAAATGTTCCTTTGTCTGTATCTCCATGAACGATATCTATATTTTCTATTGGTACACCTAGCTCATCAGCTGCTATTTGAGCAAAAGTTGTTTGGTGACTTTGTCCATGACTATGTGAACCTGTGTAAACAGTGACTTGTCCAGTTGGATTAAATCTAACCTCTGCAGATTCCCATAATCCAACTCCACATCCTAAAGACATTACAGCAGCTGAAGGAGCAATACCGCATGCTTCAAAATATGAAGTAACACCTATTCCTCTTAGTTTTCCTTTGGCTTCAGACTCTTTTCTTCTTGCCTCAAAACCTTTGTAGTCTGCCATCTGTTTTGCCTTTTCCATTCCAGCAACATAATCGCCAGAATCTACAGTATGAACTAATGTTTGTTTAAAAGGAAATGCTGTAGGGAAATTTTTAATTCTAAGTTCAGTTTTATCTATCCCTAATTCCATTGAAGCTTTTTCAACTAATCTTTCAATAGTGTATGTAGCCTCTGGTCTTCCTGCACCTCTATAAGCATCTACTGGAGCTGTATTTGTATATACAGCTTTGACATTTGTATAAGCTGCTGGAATTTCATAAACACCAGTTGCACAAGGTCCAAATAAATAAGTTGGTGTCACTGTGCCAAATACTCGAGCATAAGCTCCAAGGTTTGCTATGGTCTCATTTTTAAAACCAAGAAACTTTCCATCTTTAGTAACCGCTAATTCTGCATGAGTTACATGATCTCTTCCATGTATGTCAGTTAAAAAAGATTCTGATCTTTCTGCAACCCACTTTATAGCTCTATTAATTTTTTTAGCTGCCCAGCTACAAACAATATCTTCGTTGTAGACATTAATTTTTGAACCAAAACCACCGCCAACATCTGGAGCTACAACTCTTAACTTGTGTTCAGGAGCTACATTTCCAAAAGCAGACATTATCAATCTTGATAAATGTGGATTTTGACTTGTTGTATATAAAGTAATCTCTTCAGATGCTACATTGTAATCAGCAACACATGCTCTTGGCTCCATTGCATTTGGAATTAATCTATTATTAATGATATCAATAGAAATTACTTTATCAGCCTTATCAAATGCTTCTTTAACTTTTTGTCTATCACCCAATAACCAGTCAAAACAAAGATTTTTATCGATGCCCTCATGAATAGTATCTCCATTCATAGCATCTGCAGTACTTGTGACTGCTTTTAACACTTTGTAATCAACTTCAACTTTTTCTGCAGCTTCTTTTGCCTCTGCTAAACTTTCAGCAATTACAACTGCAACAGGATCTCCAACAAAATTTACATTATCTTTAGCTAGCGGAGGATTTCCAGGACATTTCATTTCTGTACCGTCTTCACTTCTAATTGCCCAACCCGCAATCAAACCTCCAATTTTATCATCTGCTATTTCTTTGCCTGTAAGTATGCTTACTACTCCTGATGATTTTAAAGCTTTATCGATATTTATTTTTTTAATAGATGCTCTTGCGTGCGGTGATCTAACAAAAACCGCGTAAGTTTGATTTGCTAAATTAATATCTGCTGTATATCTGCCTTTACCAGTTAAAAATCTTTTATCCTCTTTTCTCTCAACTCTAGAACCTACTAAACTTGCCATTTTCTTTCTCCTCCTTAAAATTACATTTTCGTTGCTGCTTCTTTAACTGCTGCAACAATATTTTGATAACCAGTACATCTACAAATATTTCCCTCTAACCAATCTCTAATTTCTGTATCTGATGGTTTTTTATTTTTTTGCAAAAGATCAACTGCGCTCATAACCATTCCTGGAGTACAAAAACCACACTGTAAGCCATGAAGTTTTTTGAACGCTTCCTGCATTGGATGCATTTTTCCATTTGTTTCTAAACCCTCAATTGTTGTAACTTTTGATCCGTTAACATCTGCTGCTAAAGCCGTGCAACTTTTTAAAGAATTTCCATCAACATGAACTACACATGCTCCGCATTGACTAGTGTCACATCCAATATGTGTACCTGTTAACTGTAAATGCTCTCTTAAAAATGTAGATAGTAAAGTGTTATCTGAAGCCTCTTTTTCGACTTTTGTTCCATTAACTTCTAGTGAAATTTTACCCATAATCTCTCCTTTAATTAATATCTTTACCCATAAAGATTTAATCATTTTGGGGATGTAATGGCAACTATCAAATTTAAACTCTAGTAAAACTAGAATTTATTTTAAAAACATCCAATAAATTAAGAAAATTCCTAGAACTACTGCGGCTGTTAAATATCTATAATTAATTTTTGACACAGGTACTTTTGGGTCATCGGACACGGCTATCTCACTTGATTCATTTTTTTCAGAAGAAATTAATTCAGAAAATTTACCAAAAAATATATCTGCCATTTTTTTTGCTGTCATATCTATAAGTCGTGAACCTACTTGTGCAATTTTACCACCTACTTGTGCTTCAACAGAATAAATTAAATTCGTTCCATTATCTGTATCTTCAAGTTTAACTTCAGCTTCTCCTGAAGCAAAGCCAACTAGAGAGTTTCCAGATCCTAATATCTTGTAACTGTTAGGAGGGTTTAAATCTTTTAACTCAATATCACCAGAAAATGTTGCATTAAAAGGTCCAATTTTATTTGTAGCTTTTGCAGAAAATTCAGTATCAGATTTTTTATTAAATTCTTCACATCCTGGGATTGCTTGTTTTAGTATTTCTGGATTATTTAAAGCATCCCAAACTTTTTGTTTCTCTAAATTAATTTTATAAGATCCTGTTAATTTCATAAATTAAACATATAATAAATTATGGACGAAAATACAAAAAAAGAATTACAGTCTGCAGCGTTTGAAAGACTTATATCTCATCTTAGAGAAAGAAAAGATGTACAAAATATAGATCTAATGAATCTTGCTGGTTTTTGTAGAAACTGTCTTTCTAAGTGGTACAGAGAAGAAGCAGGAAAAAAAGGGATTGAAATTTCTGATCCTGATGCAAGAGAGCATGTTTATGGAATGCCTTACTCTGAATGGAAAGACAAATATCAAAAATAATTATTTCTCTTTAAGTCTTGGAAATAATTCTACAAAATTACAAGGTTTGTGATTAATATCTAGCTGATGCTTTAATATTCCATCCCATGCATCAGTTACACCTCCTGAGGATCCTGGTAATGCAAATATA
>CACKXG010000035.1 GCA_902604035.1 uncultured Pelagibacteraceae bacterium | reverse complement strand
TGGACCTAGTCCATGAGAGTTCGAGTCTCTCCGACCGCACCAAAGTGAATTTTATAGAGGAGTTTTTGATGGATAAATTGCTTTCAGTAATATTTATGATTGGAGTTTTACTTTTAGTTCTACCAAGTTTTTTACAATCAAATTCTCAATTAAAGCAATTTCTTAAAAATCTTAGTATATGGATTATTGTAGTTTTTATTATCTTAATGATTGTTTACTTATTTAAATAAGAAAATTAGTTTTTTATCCAATCAGGTTTATTGATAATTATTGAAGCTTCTTTAGTTTTAAAATTTGCTTTTTCATCAAAATTTTCATTTAAGTATTTTATTAAAGCAAAAGGGTAGTCGCTGTCAATTAAAACCTTACCTATTTCAATTTCATTATTATAAATAGTTTCGCCTTCGTGCAGTTTTCCATTAATTACATTTATTGGAAACAATCTTTTTGAAAGCTTGTTCTTTAATTTAATTCGCGCTGTATTTTCTTGGCCAACATAACAGCCTTTTTTGAAATCAATTCCATTTAATTCTTCAAAATTACATTCAATACCGAACAATTTGTCTTTTAATTTATTTAAATCTTTTGGAACTATTCCAAGTCCATGACTTAATGAATAATATTCTTTAAGATCAGCATCATAGAGATCTAGTTTTTTAAGAGATAAATAGAGTTTTTCTAAATTAATAATTAATCTAGCACCTAAATTCTTATTTCTTGGATCTAAAAAAATTGGATCTTCTCTATATTTAATTGTGCATCCAGATTGATCTTTTGCAGCTTCAAAAGTTAAGAATTTTTCATGAGAAAATGCTGCTACAACAAACTCATTACTTAAATTTAGAATTTCAACTTTTGATCTTAATTTATATAGCGATAATTGTTTGAATAACTCCTCTGCCTGAGGTTTTTCACAATCCAAAAGATATCCAGACTTATGTTTTACAATTATAAATTCATATAAAAATTTACCTTGTGGTGTAAGTAATGAACTAAAACAACTATTTACATCACTAACTTTGTTTATATCGTTACTAATAAGATTTTGAAGAAACTCTTTTGCATCTTCTCCGTTAATATAGAGAATTGCTCTGTCATCTAAAATGTAAACGTTTTTGATATTCATAATTGATTAATTATAGAATGTAATATAATAACAATTTCTCAAAATGTTAGATCTTATAATTAAAAATGGACAATGTTACATCGATGGTGAGTTAAAAGATGTTGATGTTGCTATAAAAGATGGAAAAATTCAACAGATTGGACAAATTTCAGAGGAAGCTAAAAAGATAATAAATGCAGAAGGCCACACAGTATTACCTGGTTGCATAGATACTCAAACACATTTTAGAGAGCCAGGATCAACAGATACTGAAGATCTTCATTCAGGGAGTAGAGCTGCAATAGCGGGAGGAATAACCAGTGTATTTGAAATGCCTAATACTAATCCGCCAACTTCAAATATGAAAGAATTTCAAAGAAAACTAGATCTCGCAAAAAATAGAATGTATTCCAATTATGCTTTTTATTTTGGAGCAACAGCAGACAATGCAGATGATCTAGCAAGTCTAGAAGGTTTAGAAGGTTGTTGTGGAATTAAACTTTTTGCAGGGTCATCAACTGGTAATTTATTAGTTGCCGAAGAAGACGATATTGATAAAGTTTTTCAAAACGCCTCTAAAGTTGTAGCAGTTCATTCTGAAGATGAGGCAATTTTAAAAGTTAATAAAAAATTGATTAAAGAGGGCGATGTTCATACCCATCCAGTATGGAGAAGTGCAGAATGTGCAATAGCATCTACTAGAAGAATTGTTCGAATTGCAGAAAAGCACAACAAAAAAGCTCATGTGCTTCATATTACAACAAAAGAAGAAATTGATTTTCTATCACAACACAAAGGAAACATTACATTTGAGATTACTCCTCAGCATTTAACGCTTTATGCTCCAGATTGTTATGACAAGCTTGGGACTTACGCTCAGATGAACCCTCCATTAAGAGATAAATCTCATTATGATAGATTATGGTATGGGGTTAGAAATAATTTCAATGATACGATTGGGTCAGATCATGCTCCTCATTTAAAAGAAAATAAAGATAAAGTATATCCAAATACTCCTTCAGGAATGCCGGGAGTTCAAACTTTAATGCCTGTAATGTTAAATCACATAAATGATGGAAAACTATCACTTAACCAATTGATGAACTTTGTTTGTGAAAATCCAGTAAAGATTTTTGGAATTAAAAACAAAGGATTTATTAAACAAGGTTATGATGCTGACTTTACTATTGTAGACATGAATAAAACTATTGAAATTAAAAATGAAAATATAGAAAGTAAATGTAAATGGTCACCATTTAATGGATTTAAATTTAAAGGAACACCTACTCATACAATCATTGCAGGAAGGATTAAAATGCAGGATGGAAAAATTTTAGGTGATCCTGATGGAACACCTTTACAGTTTAATTAAGCTTTCCAGTAAAACTATTTACCAAAATTACACCGATTACAATTAAGAATAATCCCAAAATTGCCTGCCAAGCTAAAGTTTGTTTAAAAAATATATATCCAAGGATTGCTATTGTAAAAATTCCTAAACCACTCCATGTTGCATACACGATTGCTATCGGAAGTTTATTGACTACAAAAGTTAATAGATAAAAAGCTGTTAGATAAAAAGCAGATAGTGCAACTGTTGGTATAAGTTTTGTAAAGTTTTGTGACACAGGAAGCAACATTGTCCCAGCAACTTCACAAAATATTGCTGCTATTAAAAAAATATAAGTTTTAACCATTATTTAAGATTTTGTGATTAATTAAATCATCTGTGATTTCTGTCAGAATTGCAGGATCGTCTATTGTAGGTGGCACTTTATAATCAACACCATCCGCAATTTTTCTTATGGTCCCTCTTAAAATTTTACCTGATCTTGTTTTTGGTAATCTTTTAATAACTATCACAACTTTAAATGCAGCAACTGGGCCTATTTTATCCCTAACCATCTGAACACATTCTTTTGAAATAGTTTCATTATCTTTATCCACACCAGATTTTAAAACCACCAATCCAATAGGTAATTGACCTTTTAATTTATCTGCTATTCCAAGTACTGCACATTCAGCAACAGATTGATGTTCAGATAATACTTCTTCAATAGCACCTGTAGACAATCTATGACCTGCTACATTTATAATGTCATCAGTTCTGGACATGATCCAAATATAACCATCATCATCAATGTGGCCTGCATCGTACGTTTGGTAATATCCTTCATAATTAGACATATAGTTTTCTTTATATCTTTGATCCGCATTCCATAATGTTGGGAATGTACCTGGAGGTAATGGAAGTTTCACTACTATATCTCCCATTTCATTTGGTTTAGCTAAAGATTGATCTGGTTTAATGATTTTGACATCATATCCAGGGACAGCTTTGCAGGCTGAACCATATTTTGTTTCCATCATTTCAATTCCAGTACAATTTGAGCTAATTGCCCAACTAGTTTCAGTTTGCCACCAATGATCTATCACTGGAACTTTAAGTAAATTCTCAGCCCATTTAATCGTATCTGGGTCAGCTCTTTCTCCTGCCAGAAATAAACTTTCAAAGCTGCTCAGGTCATATTTAGAGAAGAATTTACCTTCGGGATCCTCTTTTTTGATCGCTCTAAAAGCTGTTGGAGCTGTAAAAAGAGATTTTACTTTATAATCTGAAATGATTTTCCAGAAAGCTCCTGCATCTGGTGTTCCTACTGGCTTACCTTCAAACAAAACAGTTGTACAACCTTTGAACAATGGAGCATATACAATATATGAGTGACCAACAATCCAACCTATATCGCTTGCTGACCACCAAATATCATCTGCATCTATATTATAAATATTTTTCATAGTCCATTTGAGAGCAACAATGTGACCACCAATGTCTCTAACTATACCTTTAGGAGTACCAGTAGTACCTGACGTATATAAAATATAAGCATACTCATTCGAGTTCATCTCAACACATTCAACATCTTTAGCATTTGAAACTACTTCCTCCCAGCTGACTTCATTTGGAGCACTTAATTTAACCTCATGACCAAATCTTTGAAACAAAATCATTTTTTCAATTTTATGATTTGCTATTCTTATGGCTTCATCAACAAGAGGCTTATACTCCACTGTTCGTCCTGGTTCAAAACCACACGAAGCAGTCACTAATAATTTTGCTTTACTGTCATCTATTCTGCTTGCAAGCTCATTTGAAGCAAAACCACCAAAGACCACCGAGTGTATTGCACCAATTCTAGCACAAGCAAGCATAGCAACCACTGCTTCAGGGATCATTGGCATGTAAATGATCACTCGGTCACCTTTATTAGCCCCTTGAGCTTTCAATGCCCCTGCAAATTTAGAGACCTTCGATCTTAATTCCTCATAAGTGAACTGACTTTTGTTACCTGTAATAGGACTATCGTAGATTAATGCTGTTTTTTTACCTCTACCTTGGTCAATATGAATGTCTAATGCGTTATAGCAAGTGTTTGTGACCCC
>CACKXG010000034.1 GCA_902604035.1 uncultured Pelagibacteraceae bacterium | reverse complement strand
TGCTTGTTTTATATCATTTATTATGTCTTTAGGATCTTCAAGTCCAATATGCATCCTTATTATGTGTTCATCTTCTTTTATATGTGTAAATTTTCTCTTACCTAGTGCTTGGTGTGTTTGATAAAGTGCTAAGCTTTCAAAACCACCCCAACTAAATCCATATCCAAAAAGTTTTAACGAATTTACAAATTTTAACACTGAGTTTTTGTTTTTTGATTTTATTTTAAATCCCAATAAACCAGAAGCTCCAGAATAATATTTTTGCCACAATTTGTAATTTTGACTACCTTTTTTGTATGGATAAAAAACCTTAGTTATTTTTTTCTGTTTTGATAAAAACTTTGAAACTTTTAAAGCATTTTCTTGATGTTTGTCTAATCTTACATCTAAAGTTCTTATTCCTCTTAGAATTAAATATGCATCATCAGGACCTAGTCTTAACCCAGAAACTTTATTTGTTGCTTCGACTAATTTAAAAACTCTTTTACTTATAGCTAAACTGCCACCCATTACATCTGAGTGACCAGAATAATATTTTGTTGCAGAGACAATCGACATATCAAAACCTAGCTTTATTGGTTTAAGAAAATAAGGTGTTCCCCAAGTGTTATCTATAGCTGTATAAATTTTATTTTTTTTTGCCAATGCAACTATTTTAGATAAATCTTGAAATTCAAAAGTGTTGCTTCCAGGATTTTCAACAAAAATAAGTTTTGTTTTTTTTGTAATCTTACTTTTAAGATCGTTAATATCATTTGGATTATAAAATATTGCTCTGATATTAAATTTTTTAAGGTATGTTTCTGTTAAAAGTCTTGATGGTGAGTAAACTGAGTCTGTAACAAGTATTTCATCATCTGGTTTCACAACGCTTAATACACCAAGAAATATTGCACCAAAACCAGTAGGGGTTAGATAAACCTTATAACATTCTTCAATTTTTCTTAAAATTTGTTGTAAAGCATATGTTGTGGATGTTCCCTGTCGACCGTAATCAAAATTTCCACTTACTGGATCTTTCAAATATTTATTCTGAGTTTTTTTAATATCCTGCATAGATTTAAAAATAATAGTAGAAGCTCTAACCACAGGAGGATTTACTGACTGATTATGAAAATCTTTAGCTGTATGTTTTAGGAAAGTCTTGAAGGAATTACCCATAATAAATTTGATATGTTATTAAGACAATGCTATATCCCATGAAAAACGTCAATAAAATTAAAATAGGACTAAATGAGTTATCCAAAGAAACATAGAGGCCGAAGAAAACAAGGGTCTAAAAAAAGAAGAGCTAAAAGAAAAAATAAGAAGAAATAATTCTTCTGCTATTCTTTAATCCAACCACCACCAAGCACTTTGTGGCCAAACTGGTCTTTACGATAAAAAACACATGCCTGACCAGGTGAAATGCCATCTTCAGGAATTGCTAAATTAACTTTAGCATTATTGTTATCTATAAGATCAACTTTTGCTTCTAGAAGACTTCCAGTAGATCTAACTTTAACAAATAAATTTTGATCTAAATCCTCTTTGTTAGTTAATAAATTTATTTCCTTTAAAGAAATTATTTTTTTTCCAAGTTTTTCTTTAGGTCCAACTATTATTTCATTTTTATCCGAATTTATCTTTAACACATAAAGGGCTTCTTTATCTGAAACTTTAATTCCTTTTCTTTGGCCAATTGTGAAATTAATAATTCCATTATGAACACCAATTACCTCACCGTCTAAATTTTTTATATTTCCTCTCTGAAAGGAGTCTGGTCTGAACTTTTGTATTACTGAAGCATAATCACCATTTGGCACAAAACAGATGTCTTGGCTATCGGGTTTATCAGCAACGTTTAAATCTAAATTTTTTGCAATTTCTCTAGTTTTATCTTTTAACATTCCACCTAAGGGAAATCTTAAATAATCTAATTGTTCTCTAGTTGTGTTGAATAAAAAATAACTTTGGTCCCTATTTTCATCTATTGCTCTATACATGTTTGTAGTTTTATTTTCTGTAATACTTTTTACATAATGGCCTGTAACTAACGCATCCGCTTTGAGTTCTTTTGAAACTTCAAATAAATCTTTAAATTTTACAGTTTGATTACACTGAACACATGGAATTGGAGTTTCACCTTTTAAATAACTCTCAACAAAATTATCTATAACACCTTGTTTAAACTTATCTTGATAATATAAAATTTTATGCTCAACACCTAACTTATGTGCAACACGTTTAGCATCCATTATATCTTGACCCGAACAACACTGTTTAGAAGCAGCTACTTCTTTACCATCATCATAAAGTTTTAGAGTTATTCCAATTACATTATAACCTTCCTTTTTCATAATTCCTGCCACAGTAGAAGAATCTACTCCACCCGACATTGCAACAACTACGGTAGTATCTGAAGGTTTTTTATCTAAACCAATAGAATTTAAATCTTTATTCATAAGGTGGTATTTATACTTATTTACAATATAAGTTAAATTAAATGATTTTAGATTATGAACCAGGTGACAAAGTCACTTATCCTAAAAAAAAAGAATGGGGAATTGGGCAAGTGCAATCTATAATTAACGATAAAGTGACAGTTAATTTTGAAAATGCTGGAAAAAAAGTAATTAACGCAAAAAACGTTGAATTAAAAAAACTAGGAAAATGAAGTTAAACTTAAAAGAGATTGTTGAAAAATTAATTGATAATTTTTTAGAGGCTGGAGATTTGGCTATTCAATTAAGAGAAAAAGGTTTGGAAAAAAAAATAAAATCAGACAATACACCAGTAAGTAATGGTGATTTAGAAGTAAATAAATTTATATCAAAAAAAATTTCTGAGGTTACTCCAAATTTACCTATCATTTCAGAGGAGGCCTCTGAAAATAAAGATAACCTTAATTTAAAAGATTTCTGGCTGGTTGATCCTATTGATGGAACATATGATTATATTAATAATTTAGAAGAATTTACCATTAATGCTGGTTTGATTATTAATAATAGACCTGTTGCTGGATTAATAAATGCTCCTGCAAAAAAGAGAATGTTTTACTCATACGAAAAAGGTAATGCTTTTGAGCTTAGCAATGGTAAAAAAACAAACTTAAGCAATTTACCTGTCAAGAAATCAGAAAATTTAAAATTTATTTCATACTCAACTAAAATAAAACCAGAAATTCAAAAAATTTATGATGATTTAGGGGTAAAAGAAAATATTAGAATGAAAAGTTCTTTGAAATTCTGTGTCGTTGCTGCAGGTGAATATGATGGTTATGTTGCTGAACCTAGAGCATATGAGTGGGATATAGCAGCTGGTCATGCAATTTTAGAACATGCGGGTGGAACTGTAAGTGATTTTGAAGGAAATGAAATTTTGTATGGTAAAAAAGATTTAAAAAATCCAAGTATAATTTTAAAAAATAAAAATATTTTATAATGGATGAACAATTAAGAATAATACTAATAATTATTGTTTCTGTTTCAATTTTTGGATTATTGGTATTTGTTTTTGTAAAAAATTACGTAAGAAATAAAATAAATCTGCTTGTAAAAGAGGAAAAAGATAAAAAGTCAAAGTAGATTTATTATTTTTAGATATTCATTTTTTTCTATATCCATCACTTTTTTTGATGTTTCAAAATCAAAACCATTTCTTGCAAGTAAAGATATATCTTTTTTATAAAATAAAGTTCTATTATCCTCTGCTCTAGCTGGACCAATTCTTTTCTTTTTACATAATTTTATTGCAGAAAAAAAATCTTGATCCGAATTATCTTCTTTTATTTTATCCACTGTATCTTTAATAAATGTTTCGTTAATTCCTTTTCCAATTAGATAATTTCTAATCTTATTAATTGAGTTTCCTCTTTGAATCATGCTTTTAGCTTTACTTTCAGAATAAAATTGATCATTTATAAATCTGTTTTTTTCTAGATCAGACAAAACAATATCAATCAATTTATTTACATCTTTTTTTCTTACATCAGACGCTGATAGTTTCATGTATTTTTTTAATAAATAAGTTTTGAGTTGTTGTTTTGAAGGAGCATACTTTTCAACATAAGCAAAGGCAAAATTACGCATCTCATCAACAGTTACTTGGAGCGTTTTTTTTTTATTTCTTATAGGAATCATTCTTAGATTTAATATAATATATCTAAATGATTGAACAAATTTATACTTATTTCTCAATTGAGACACTTTACATGTGGATCAACCTTGGTGTTCTACCTTTTTGGTTTATCTTGATAGTGTTTCCTCAATCACATTTAAGTAGAATTTTTGTAACATCAATTTTTCCCTTTTTTATATTAAGTGGTGTTTATATCTTCATTTTATATAAATCTTATTTAATTGGTTACGATTTTGATGGAAATTTCACTCTTTACCTAGGTCTAAGTGAACTATCTAGGTTGTTTGAAGACCATTTGTACATAATGATTTTTTGGACTCATTTCATAGCAATAAACTTATTTATTGGTGGTTGGATTGTTAAAGATTCTCAAAAGTTTTCTATAAACAAAGTTTTGATGGCTGTGCCATTAATTGTGACTTATTTAATTGGTCCAATAGGTTTGTTTTTATACTGGATAATAAGAATTTTTTACGCGAAAAGAATTAGTTTATATGAGTAATCATATAGATTTCTATTTCGATATAATTAGCCCGTATGCATATATTGCACACAAAAAAATTCTTAAACATAAAAATATCATATTTAATTACAAACCAGTCTATTTAGGTGGTCTTCACAAGTTAGCAGGAATTGATTCTCCTGCATTTAATAAATACAAATTGAAAAATAATATTAACGATTGCAATTTGGTATCCGAAAAAAATAATATTGAATTCAAATGGAATTCTAATTTTCCAATAAATTCTTTAAATATAATGAGAGGATATATTAGCGTTAGTAAGGATAAGCAAAAAGATTACTTAAATTGTTTTTTTGATGCTTATTGGAAAGATAATCATGACTTATCAAACGTTGAGAACATATATAGATTAATAAGGGATTTAAATATTGATAGCGAAGAATTTTTTCAATCCATAAAAAAACAA
>CACKXG010000033.1 GCA_902604035.1 uncultured Pelagibacteraceae bacterium | reverse complement strand
GACTCAAGAATTGGTTCTTAGTGGAGCGGATATTGTTAAAGTTGGAATTGGACCTGGAAGTGTTTGTACAACGAGAATTCAAACTGGAGTTGGTTACCCGCAATTAAGTGCGGTAATAGAATGTGCTGATGCTGCTCATGGACTTGGCGCACATGTAATTGCAGATGGTGGATGTACATGTCCAGGTGATGTAGCTAAAGGTTTTGGAGGTGGTGCTGATTTTGTAATGCTCGGAGGTATGCTTGCAGGACATGATGAGGGAAATGGTAAAATTGTTAAAGTTAATGGAGAAAAATATATAGAATTTTATGGATCTAGTTCTGAAGTTGCTAATAAAAAACACTATGGCGGACTATCGGATTATCGAAGTAGTGAAGGAAGAAAAGTAAGAGTAAAATATAGAGGCAAAATAAATGATACTATTTTAAATATTCTTGGTGGTGTAAGAAGTAGTTGCACTTATGTTGGTGCTCCTTCACTTAAACAATTAAGTAAATGCACAACTTTCGTTAGAGTATCCAATCAGTTTAATGATAGTTTAATTAAATAATTTATTTTTCAAACTTAAAATCTTTAATATTTGTAGTTTCATATTTCTCAAAAGGCATATGTATCCAAGGAGAGTCTTTTAAGTAATCTACAGAATAATCAGGTTTAAATTTTGAAGTTGATTTGTGCCATATCACTGCTGTTTTAATTTTTTCATCAAAATAAAATCCATAAAAATGTTCTAACCATTTAATACTTTTTATTAAAGTTTTTCCAGAATCAGCTAAATCATCAACTAATAAAACATGCGATCCCAAATTTGGAGTGGTTTTTGCTAAATCTCTTGAAAAAGTAAACTGTCCTTGTTGGTTTTTAATATCATCACTATCACCATGGTAAGATTCTACAGATAAGATAGCCAAAGGGACATTAAAAAGTCTGCTAAAAACATCACCTACTCTTAATCCGCCTTTTGCAATACAAATAATTTGATTAAATTTTAAATTATCTTCATAAACTTTTTTGGCTAATTGCTCTATCTTTTTATGATAATCTTCCCAAGTTATATAAATATCTTTCATAATTTTTGGTAGCGGGAAGTGGGATCGAACCACTGACCTCGGGCTTATGAGTCCCGCGCTCTAACCAACTGAGCTACCCCGCCTTAATTGATAAATGATTTATAATATAAATCTTTATTGTTTCAATAAACTTTTTTTTAAATCAAATTCTAAACTAAATAATAAAATAGATAGCTAATGAGCTAACTAAACCAGCTAAAATAATTGAAAAAACAATTCTTTTCTTTAAAGTTCTCCTTTGATCTAATCGAACTCTGTTTAGTAAAATATTTACATTAGTAGTTTTAATTTTATCTACTTCGAAATCTTTATTTCTAGCAATATCAGTATTAAATAATGATGTGTCTTGATCGTTTTTTTTCACAGTTTATTTAACCAGCTAATTAACTTAAATACAATAAAATTAAAATTAACTAAATTTTTCTAAAATCTTTTGTATTTAATGGTTTTGAAAGAATTTCGATTGGATATTTAATCTTCTCTACTTCTATGAACAAATTTTTATTTTTAAGAGTATCTATTGTGTTTCCTGAATTGACATAGCCAAATGATAAATTTTTATCAAAGTAGAATGAATAATTCCCTGATGTTGTTCTTCCAATTATTTTATCATCTAAATAAATAGGCTCTTCATGCAATAATAATGGTTCACCAGGTTTACTATCTTTTAAAGTAAACATCATCATTGTTTTGTGTAATGGCTTATCTTTTATTTTTAATAAAGCATCTTTTCCAATAAAATTAATATTTTTTTTATAACTAATTGTAAAATTTAAACCTGCTTGGTACTGATTTTCTTCTGGTGAAATATCATGGCCCCAATGTAAAAAACCACTTTCCATTCTCATTATATCCATTGCATGCATACCGCAATGAGATAAGCCAAAGTTTTTGCCTTCTTTAGTTAAAATTTTATATAAATTTAAAGCATCGTTTTTATTTACGTACAATTCAAAGCCAAGTTCACCTACATAAGATATTCTTTGTGCCCAAACTTTTATATTCTCAATCAATACATTTTTTCCTGATCCAAATTGAAAATTTTCTGGTGAATAATCATCATCACTAATTTTATGAATCATTTCTCTACTTTTAGGACCAAATAAACCAAGACAGCAAATCTCTTCAGTAACATCGATAAATTCAACATCTTCAGATAAATATTTAGAAATATGAAATTTATCTCTTTCTCTTGTTGCTGCTGAACTTACTATTCTAAAATAATTTTTATCAATACAAACAACTGTTACATCTGTTTCAATACCACCATCCTCGTTTAGCATGTGTGTATAGGTAGTTTTTCCAATTTCATTTTTAATATTAGCAGTACAAATTTTTTGTAAATCGCTATGAACTCTATCACCTTTTAAATCAAATTTAGAAAAAGTTGAAAAATCAAAAAGTCCTACATTTTTTCTAGCATTTATGGTTTCATGTTTTGCTGATAGATACCAATTTTGATAGTTAAAACTATATTCATATTCTGGTTTTTCTCCATTTAAGGAGTACCACATAGGTCTTTCAAACCCTCCTGCTACACCAAAACATGCACCAGCTTTTTTTAATTCTTCGTGATAAGGTAATAATTTTTCATTTCTTGAAGTTGTATGTTGTTTGTACGGCCAATGCATACCATATAAATCCCCTAAGGTTTCAGTAACCCTAGCCATGATAAATTTTTTAGATGAATGAAACTTTTGAAATCTTTTTATATCTAAGGAAAATAAATCTTCATTAATATGACCGTTAATCATCCATTCCGCAGTTACTCTTCCCGCTCCTCCAGAACTTGCTATTCCAATACTATTGAAACCACAACACGTAAAAAGATTTTTTACTTCTGGTGTTTCCCCAAGTAAATACTGTGTGTCAGGTGTGAATGATTCAGGGCCTGAAAAAAATTTTCTTATACCTGCGTTTTCTAACATTGGAAGTCTATGAAAAGATTTTTCAAGGTAAGGTTCAAAATGATCAAAATCATCAGGAAATTCTCCAAATGAAAAATTATCAGGGACTCTTCCACTATCTTTAAAAGCAGGTTTTGCATTAGGTTCGAAAATACCAACTAACATTTTTCCAGCATCTTCTTTTAAATAAAGACATGCATTGTAATCCCTTAAAACAGGTAAATCTTGTGGAAGATCTTTCATTGGTTCTGTAATCACATAAAAGTGTTCATTAGGATATAGCGGAACACTAACACCAATACCATCTCCAATTTGTCTAGACCACATTCCTGTAGCTAAAACTACATATTCGCAATCAATTTTTCCTTGAGAAGTTTCAACACCACATATTCTTTTATTTTTTATTAAAATTTTATTTACTGGTGACTTCTCAAATATTTTAACACCCAACATTTTAGCAGCTTTAGCCAATACATTTGTAACCCCAACAGGATCTGCCTGACCATCTTTTGGCATATAAACACCACCTACTAGATCATCGTTTTTTACTACTGGATATAGTTCTTTTATTCTCTCTTTGTTTAAAACCTCTACCTCAACATTAGATAGTTGTGCAGTTGTAGCTTGTCTTAATAATTCCTGCATTCTTTCTTTGGAAGAAGCTACCGTTATTGCTCCGTTTTGTTTAAGACCAGTCGACAATCCTGTTGTTTTTTCTAGTTCTTTGTAAAGATCTAGAGAATATTTTCGTAATTTGGTAATTGTAGAAGTTGCTCCTAACTGCCCTATCAGTCCTGCTGCATGCCAGGTTGTACCAGATGTTAATTGATCTCTTTCTAATAAAACAACATCTTTCCAACCAAATTTTGCTAAATGGTAAGCACAGGAGGTACCAGCTACTCCACCCCCAATTACAACTACCTTTGCGCTTGAAGGATAGTTTTTTTTCATTTCTAATGTTTGATAGCTTCTCCAGGTTCTACAAAATTATGTCCAAAAACATCAGCAACTGCTTTGTAAGTTACTTGACCTTTATGAACATTTAACCCTGCTAAAAAGTTTTTATCTTCACTTAATGCTTTTTGATAACCTTTATTAGCAAGCTTAACTAAAAAAGGTAATGTTGCATTATTTAATGCCAATGTTGAAGTTCTAGGAACACCACCTGGCATATTTGCTACACAATAGTGTACTACATCATCAACTATATAAGTTGGATCTCCATGTGTTGTAGGTTTACTTGTTTCAACACATCCACCTTGATCTATAGCAACATCAACGATAACCGAACCTCTTTTCATTGTTTTAATCATTTCTTTTGTAATCAATTTTGGAGCTTCTGCACCAGGGATTAACACTCCACCAACTAATAAATCAGCCTCAGCAACTAATTTATCTAAATCTGTTTTATCACTTTGTTCTGGAATAATTTTATCTCCAAACATTTCGACAAGTTGTTTTAATCTAGCCTCAGATTTATCAACAATGTGAACTTTTGCTTGCATACCTGTTGCAATCACTGCAGCATTTTCACCGACTACACCTCCACCTAATATTACTACAGTTCCACCTGTTACACCTGGTGCACCCCCTAAAAGTAAACCTCTACCACTTTGATTTTTCTCCAAACAATGAGCACCTGCTTGTACTGACATTCTTCCCGCAACAGCACTCATAGGAGCAAGTAAAGGTAATCTACCATTATCATCTGTAACTGTTTCGTAAGCTATATTAATACTTTTAGATTTTATTAATCCCTCAGTTAAATCCTTTGCTGCAGCTAAATGAAGATAAGTATATACGATTTGATTTTCTCTAATCATATCAACTTCTACTTTTTGAGGTTCTTTAACTTTAACAATTATTTCTGCATCATTAAAAATATCAGCTGCTGTATCAGAAATTTTAGCTCCAGCTTTTATATATTGATCGTTATCAAAACCAGCCTCAAACCCACCATTGTTTTCAACTAAAACTTCATGGCCTTCTGAAACTAAAGTTTTAACGCTATCTGGTGTTAAACCAATTCTATTTTCCTGAGGTTTTATTTCTTTAGGAACTCCAATTTTCATAAACGAAAATTAATTCTTTTTGCTTTTAGCGTAATTTGTTATTCCGGTTCGAAGTTTTTCTATAATCTCATCAATATGTTTCTTTTCACAAATAAACATTGGGGCAATGATTAAACAATCACCAGTAGCTTTAAAATTTACACCTGCT
>CACKXG010000032.1 GCA_902604035.1 uncultured Pelagibacteraceae bacterium | reverse complement strand
AATTCCACCTGCTTTATTTGAATTGAATTTTAATTTATTTCCTTTTGAAGAAATTTCATCTGAATTTTGTTCTCCACTCAATTGTGCTGAGTTCATTCCTGCACCAATATTTACACCTTTAACTGCATTAATACTCATTAGACCTGAAGCTATGTCAGTATCCAATTTTGAATAAATTGGAGCACCCAAACCAACCGGGATACCTCTTGCTCTTATTTCAATCACTGCTCCACATGAGGATCCTGATTTTCTTACACCAAGCAAATATTTTTCCCATAATTTAATCATTGATTTATCTGGACAAAAAAACGGATTTTTTGAAATTACTTTATCGTTCCATTGACTTGTATCACATCCAAGAATTCCTAGCTGAGTTACTGCACCAATTACTTTAAATTTTTTACCTAATTTTTTTTGAAGTACGACTTTTGCTATTGCACCAGCTGCAACTCTTGCTGCAGTTTCTCTAGCAGAAGATCTGCCACCACCTCTATAGTCTCTAATTCCATATTTTTTAAAATAAGTAAAATCTGCATGACCTGGTCTGAACTTATCTTTAATATTACTATAATCTTTGGATCTCATATCTTTGTTGTAGATTATGAGAGAAATAGGTGTTCCTGTGGTTTTACCCTCAAATACTCCTGACAATATTTGAACTTTGTCGTCCTCTTTTCTCTGTGTTGTAAATTTAGATTGTCCTGGTTTTCTTTTGTCTAATTCTATTTGAATATCTTGCTCTTTAAGATTTATGTTTGGAGGACAACCATCAACAATGCAACCAATTGCAGGTCCATGAGATTCTCCCCAAGTTGTGAAACGAAATAGCTTTCCAAAAGTATTAAATGACATTATTTATATTATATAGATTATTTTGTTTAAATTATGAATCAAAAAAACTCTTTAGGTCTTAATAGTTGCTTTCTTGATATAGATGATCCAATTCATTTATTTCATGAATGGATGGAGGAAGCAAAGAAAACTGAGCCAAATGATCCAAACGCTGTTGCTTTGGCCACATCAGATAAAAATAACATTCCTTCAGTTAGAATGGTTTTACTTAAAGATTTCAACAAAGATGGATTTGTATTTTATACAAATTTAAATAGTCAAAAGGGAAATGAATTAAAAGAAAATCCTTATGCTGCGATGTGTTTCCATTGGAAAAGTCTCTTAAGGCAAATAAGAATTAATGGAAAGGTTTCATTAGTTTCTGATCAGATTGCAGATGAATATTATTCATCTAGAGCGTATGAAAGTCGGATAGGAGCATGGGCTTCTAAGCAAAGTGAAGAATTAAATTCGCGAGAACAATTGTTAAAAGCTATACAAGATTACAAAAAAAAATATAGCAACAAATCAGATGTACCAAGACCAAGTCACTGGTCTGGATGGATTTTATCTCCAGATAGTATTGAATTTTGGTTAGATGGTGAGAACAGAATCCACGAGAGATTAAAATATAATAAAGATAACTCCGGGAAGTGGAAAAAGTCTTTATTAAGTCCTTAAAAATTTCTTGATAAACTAAATGATGTTAATCTTTTAAGAATATTTTTTTCTTCAGAATCTTTAAATACACTTAGAGAATTTGAGGCTAAATTTATATAGTGCTGTGCTTTTTGATAGCATTCCTGAATTATTTTATACTTATTTATAAGAGCAATAATTTCATTAAAGTCATCTTTTGTTCTTAACTCTTTTATAAACATATTCGATAAAATTTTCTTTTCATCATTTCCTAATTTTTGAAAAAGTAAAATTATTGGTAAGGTAATTTTTCCTTCAAAAAAATCTTGACCAATTTTTTTACCAAATAGTTTGAGCTCAGCATTATAGTCGAGTGTGTCGTCTGCTATTTGAAAAGTTAATCCCAAGTTTCTTCCATAAAATTCTAAAGCATCTTTTTCTTTATTTTCTGCATCAGATAAAATAGCTCCAACTTTAGTTGCTGCTGCAAATAACTCAGCAGTTTTAGCTGAGATTATTTTTAAATATGTTTCTTCCAGCATATCAACTTCACCTTTGTGTTGAAGTTGTAGAACTTCTCCTTGAGCAATCTTAGATGAAGTGGACGATAATAATTTTAAAACTTCTAGGTTTCCGTCTTCTACCATCATTTCAAAACATCTACTCAATAGATAATCTCCAATTAAAACTGACGAATGATTATCCCAAACTTTGTTTAAAGTTTCTTTTCCTCTTCTAACAGTGCCTTCATCAATTACATCATCATGCATCAATGTTGCGCTGTGAATTAATTCAACACACGCAGCTAAATTTATATCTCTTGAGCCTTTAGAGTAACCGCATAATTTTGCACTACCCAAAGTTAGTAAAGCTCTTAGTCTTTTTCCTCCAGTTTCTATATGATAATCTGTCATTTTTTGAACCAGCTGTACGTCACTAGATAATTTTGATTTTATTTTTTCTTCGGTTAAAACCAGTTTTTCTTCAACCGAGTCTTTAAGCCGAAAATATGAATCATTTATTTGGTTTTTAAGTTGTACAACTGTTCCCATAAGATTTTTAAATTAGTATAATTTGTTTATATATATTACTTATCAATTGACGCACCAGTTTCTTCAATTATAAGTAGTCTTTATATTCAATAAATAATTCTATAAGACTTACCTATGTTCTCTTTTTTTAAAAAGAAAAAAATTGTTGCTCACTTAAAATTAAGTGGGATTATTGGTAATGCAGGAAAATTTAAACAAGGTATTGATTTTGCAGGTCAAGAAGAACTAATTAAAAAGGCTTTTTCTCTGAAAAAAGCGGCATGTGTTGCTATATCAATCAATTCTCCAGGAGGATCACCAGTTCAATCTCATCTAATCTACAGCTTTATTAGACAACAAGCAAAAAAACATAAAAAAAAAGTTATTGTATTCGCTGAAGACGTAGCAGCTTCTGGAGGCTATTTGATTTCTTGTGCTGGGGACGAAATTTATGCAAATTCAAGTTCAATAATTGGATCCATAGGAGTGATATATTCTTCTTTTGGATTTACAGAGTTGATAAAAAAAATTGGGGTTGAAAGAAGAGTTCATACTGCTGGCAAAAACAAAAGCACACTTGATCCATTTTTAGAAGAAAAAAACGAGGATATTGAAAGATTAAAAAATATTCAATTGGATCTTCATAAAGACTTTATAGATGTTGTTGAAAAAAGTAGAGGATCAAAATTAAACAAGTCTGATGTAGAACTTTTTTCAGGTGAGTTTTGGTCAGGCAGGAAAGCAAAAAATTTAGGATTGATTGATGGAATAGGTGACGCACATGAAATATTAAAAGATAAATTTGGTGAGGATGTAATTATTAAAAAATTTGAAAAATCAAAAGGATGGTTAAGTCAAAAACTTTCTTCATCTAGCAATCAAGTAGATCAAATAGCAAGTATTTTAGATGAAAGATCAATTTGGCAAAGATATGGTTTCTAAAGCAAAAAAAGAAAAAAAAAAAATTCAAACATTCCAAGATACAATTTTAAATCTTCAGAAATTTTGGAGTAAAAAGGGATGTATTATTCTTCAGCCTTACGATATGGAGGTTGGTGCAGGAACTTTTCATCCAGCTACCACCCTAAGATCACTAGGAACTAAACCATGGAAAGCAGCTTACGTACAACCATCAAGAAGACCCACAGATGGAAGATATGGAGATAATCCAAACAGGTTACAACACTATTATCAATTTCAAGTTTTAATCAAACCTTCTCCTGAAAATATAAAAAAACTTTATCTAAATAGTTTATCAACTATAGGAATAGATCATAATGATCATGATATAAGGTTTGTTGAAGATGATTGGGAAAGTCCAACATTAGGTGCCGCAGGATTGGGATGGGAAGTATGGTGTGATGGAATGGAAATTACTCAATTCACCTATTTTCAACAAATGGCTGGATTTGATTGTAAACCTGTATCAGTTGAAATCACCTATGGATTAGAAAGAATTTGTATGTTCACTCAAAAAGAAAAAAATGTTTATGATTTATTGTGGAATGATGAAGGTGTAAAATATCACGAAGTATTTCATCAAGCTGAAAAAGAATTTTCAGCATACAATTTTGAACATGCGAATGTAGAAACACTTTTGAAAATGTTTGAAATGCATGAATCCGAGGCAAAAAATTTGGTAGAAAAAAAAGTTTCTTTACCAGCATATGATCAATGTTTAAAAGCCAGTCATGTGTTTAATATTTTAGATGCAAGAGGTGCAATCAGTGTTGCACAAAGAGCGGGTTATATTTCTAGAATAAGAGATATTACAAAATCTGCAGCAGGCGTTTGGTTAGATAGTCAAAAATAATGTCAGAGTTTTTTTTAGAATTATTTAGTGAAGAAATACCCTCAAATCTTCAACAAAATTTAAGGGAAGATTTACTTAAAAGTTTTAATGATTTTTTTTTAGAAAAATCAATTTTATTTAAAAAAAGCTCATCATACTCAACACCAAACAGACTAGTGGTATTGTTTGAAGGAGTTCAAAAAAATGTTGTACTAAAATCTGAGGAGATTAAGGGTCCAAATATCAAGTCATCAGAGGTAGCACTAGAGGGGTTTGTTAGGTCAAATAAAATCGTAAAAAAGGACCTCTATCAAAAGAAAACTGACAAAGGAGAATTTTATTTTTTCAAAACAAAATCAAAAAAATTGCACACACATGAATTGCTAGAGGAATTTATCCCAATATTGTTAAGTAAAATTCAATGGAAAAAATCAATGTATTGGGGAACCTTTGACCTAAATTGGGGGAGACCGTTAAAATCAATTCTAGCTGTATTTGATAAAAAAAAATTAAATTTTAATTTTCATCACTTAACATCTTCTAACTCAACTTTTATTGATAAAGAATTTGAGGAAAATAAAAAGTCTTTCTTAGAATTTAAAAATTATAAAAGTTTTTTTAAAAAAATTGACATTATCGTTGATCACAATGAAAGAAAAAAATTAATAGAAAAAAAATTTAACAATATATTAAAAAATAAAAATATTAAGATCCAACATAATCCTAGATTACTTAATGAAGTTGTAGATTTAACAGATCAACCAAATATCCTTCTTTGTGAATTTGATAAAAAATTTTTAAATATTCCAAAAGAAATATTAATTATTACCATGCAATACCACCAAAAATATTTTCCTATATTTGACAATAAAGAAAATATTACCAATGAGTTTTTAGTGGTTGCAAACAAAAAAGACAAAAAGGGATTAATAAAATTAGGAAATGAAAGAGTAGTTGAAGCAAGATTAAGTGATGCAGAATTTTTTTGGAAAAAAGATAAATCTCAAAATATGGTCAAAAAAGTTACTGAATTAAAATCAATGAATTATTTTAAAGGATTAGGAAGTTATTTCGATAAAGCCCAAAGAATGAGAAAATTGGGTGGAATGATATCTGATGAACTTTTAATCAGTAAAGAAAAAGTTGAATTGTCAGCATCAATTTGTAAAGTTGATTTATTATCAGAACTAGTAGGTGAATTTCCAGAACTCCAAGGTGTGATGGGAGGTTATTTTGCTAACGCACAAGGTTTTGATAAAGATTTAGCTTTGGCGATAAGTGAGCAATATTTACCTACAGGTTCAGGTTCAAGAGTTCCAAAAAAACCATTTAGCATAGCCCTTTCTTTAGCTGATAAGATAGATACTTTAGTTGGTTTTTTTGGTTTAAATCAAAAACCAACAAGTTCGAAAGATCCGTATGCTCTAAGAAGATTAGCATTGGGGGTAATAAGAATA
>CACKXG010000031.1 GCA_902604035.1 uncultured Pelagibacteraceae bacterium | reverse complement strand
CATTCATTTTTGCTATATTTGAATCTGTATGTTCTTAAAAGATTTACGTCTTTACGGCTTTTTAAGGTGCTTCTTTTAGGCCTAAAAAGCACATCTGAATAATCTAACTTAAGCTCTTCTTCAATTCTCATTGTTAATTAAGTTATAATCATAAAAATTTATTTCAAACAATATATAGCCTGTGGATAAGTTTTTTTCTTTTTTAATGCCCTGGAAATTCAATTAAATTCTCAACTTTATAATTATTTTTAACCAAATTATCTGATCCACCTAGATCAAATAGGTTAATTACAAATATAAATGCTGAAACTTTACCTTTCGAAATCTCAACTAATTTTGCAGCTGCTTCAGCTGTACCTCCAGTTGCAATTAAATCATCTATAATTAGAACTTCATCTTTTTCATTTATAGAGTCTTTATGAACCTCAATCGTTGCAGTTCCATATTCAAGCTCAAAATCTACTGAGTGAACGTCTGCAGGTAACTTATTTTTTTTTCTAAGCATAATAAATGGTTTTTTAAGAACAAACGAAACAGCTGAAGCAAATACAAAACCTCTAGATTCAATGGCTGCTATTTTTGTAAAATTATACTTTTTTGATCTTTCAATAATTTGATTAATTGTATCTGCAAATGCATTTTCATCTTTGATTAAGGTAGTTATATCCCTAAATAAAATACCTTTTTTTGGATAATCGGGAATAGATCTAATATAATCTTTTAAATTCATAATAGTTAAATATAAAAGTATAAATAAATAATTTTTGAAGTATGACAACAAATAAATTGGCAATAATTGGTGGTAGCGGTCTTTATGATGTTGAGGAATTCATAGAAAGAGAATTACTTGATTTACAAACACCCTGGGGGAAACCTTCTGATCAGATTTTAAAAACTAAATATAATAGTAAGGAAGTTTATTTTTTACCAAGACACGGAAGAGGGCATTTTGTTTCTCCTTCAAATATAAATTTTAGAGCAAATATAGATGCACTTAAACAGTTAGGGGTAACAGATATTGTTTCTGTGTCAGCTGTTGGTTCTCTTAAAGAAAATTTACCTCCTGGAAAATTTGTAATTGTAGATCAATTTATAGATAGGACTTTTGCAAGAAATAAAACTTTTTTTGATGACGAGATAGTAGCTCATGTATCAATGGCTCATCCAACCTCTAACGGATTAATGAATGCATGCGAAGAAGCAATTAAAAAATCAAATATAGACTATCAAAGAAATGGAACTTATGTTGTTATGGAAGGACCTCAATTTTCTACATTAGCAGAGTCAAATTTATATAGATCTTGGAAAGCAGATGTAATTGGAATGACAAATATGCCTGAGGCAAAATTAGCAAGAGAAGCAGAAATTAGATATGCATCTGTCTCTATGGTTACAGATTTTGATTGTTGGCATCCAGATCATGAAAATGTTGATGTTCAGCAAGTTATTAAAGTTCTATTAGGAAACGCAGAAAAAGCAAAAATTATGATTAAAAATTTGATTGATAATTTTGAGAGTTATGTTGATCCAAATGATCCCACAAATAATTGTTTAGATGTAGCAATTATTACTGCTCCAGAAAAAAGAACAAAAAAGACTATAGAGAAATTAAAAACTGTAGCTGGTAGAGTTTTAAATAAATGAGAATAGAGGGAAAGGAGTACCGAACTATTTGGTTTGAAAATAATGTTGTTAAGATTATTGATCAAACAAAACTTCCTCACCAATTTAAAATCAAAGTACTAAAGACAGTAAAAGATGCAATTAATGCAATTAAAACAATGGAGGTAAGAGGTGCACCTCTAATTGGTGGAACAGCTGCTTATGGTCTAGCTTTGGCAGTTCAAGAAAATAATGATCGAGAATTTATAAAAAAAAGCGCAAAAGAATTAATTCAATCCAGACCTACTGCTATTAATTTAAAGTGGGCTGTAGACCGAATGATAAAAAAATTAACAGGAATTAATAGTGATCAACTATTAAATATTGCTTTAAATGAAGCAAAAGAAATATGTGATGAAGATGAAAAGTTTTGTGAAAATATTGGTATTAATGGATTAAAAATAATTGAAGAAATTTATAAAAAAAAGAAAGATACAGTAAATATATTAACACATTGTAATGCAGGTTGGTTAGCAACTATTAATTGGGGCACAGCAACATCGCCAATTTACCATGCTCATAAAAAAGGAATACCACTTCATGTATGGGTAGATGAAACAAGACCAAGAAATCAAGGTGCAAACTTAACATCATATGAATTAAACGAAGAGGAAATTCCAAACACAATTATTGCTGATAATACAGGGGGTATTTTAATGCAAAGGGGTGAAATTGATATGTGCATTGTAGGTACTGATAGGACTTTATCCAATGGAGACGTTTGTAATAAAATTGGAACTTATCTTAAAGCATTAGCTGCTCATGACAATAACGTTCCTTTTTATGTGGCTCTTCCAAGCTCAACAATTGATTGGGACATCAAAGATTCTAAAGATATTCCTATTGAAGAAAGAAATTCAGAGGAATTATCTCACGTTGAAGGTATAGATGAGAATAATGAAATTAAGAAAGTTTTGATATATCCAACTAAAAGTAAAGCTATGAATTTAGCTTTTGACGTAACGCCTGCAAAATATGTAACTGGATTAATAACTGAAAGAGGGATTTCTGAAGCTTCTTTCGATGGATTAAGCAAATTATTTAAATGAAAAATTTAAAAGAAAGAGAAGAGGTAATTGAGTATTCAATTAAACTGAATACAACTAATTTATCTCCTTTAAGATCAGGAAATATTTCTGTTAGAGGAATTGAAGATGGTATTGAGGGTTTTTTTATAACTCCATCTGGAAAGAAGTATCAATCTTTAAAACCAGAAGATATTGTTTTTTTATCTTTAACCGAGGAAAAAGACTTCTTATCTTGGTTTAATTCTGGAAAAAATCCATCATCAGAATGGCGTTTTCATCAAGATATTTATAAAAACATGTGGGAAGCAAAAGCAATAGTCCACGCTCATTCACCTCATGCTACAGCAGTATCTACTCACGGGAAAACTATCCCACCATTTCATTACATGATTGCCCTTGCAGGTGGTGAAGATATTAGATGCTCTGAATATGCAACTTTTGGTACCCATGAACTTTCAGTGAATATGATTAAAGCTTTAAAAGATAGGAAAGCATGTCTTATGGCGAACCATGGACAGGTTGCATTTGGAGAAAATTTATCTAAAGCTTTCGAGCTTGCTCAAGAGGTAGAAAATATTTGCCATCAATATATTATTGCTTTAAAGATGGGTGAACCTAAGAATCTTTCATTAGCTGAAATGAAAAAAATCTTAGAAAAAGTTAAAAATTATAAGAGCAGTTAGTTATATGACTAAAGTTGGTGAGCATATTACTCTAGATATCATTGGAACAACTAAAGAGTATGATCCATCTGTATTTGAAAAAGTAATTCATGATATTGCAAAAGCTGCAAAAGTAACAATTTTAAATATTTCAAAATATAAATTTGAACCCCAAGGTTTTACAATTCTTGCATTGTTAGCAGAAAGTCACATCAGTTTTCATACTTTCCCTGAAAAAGGAATTATTAGTTTTGATTTTTTTACATGTGGAAAAGTAAGCCCATCAGTTGCAATTGATATAATAAAAAAAGAATTTGAACATAAAAGAATAGTTAAAAAAGAATTTAATAGAGACACAAAATCTCTTTATCATGATATTTACAGTTCGCCGGGCTTACAAAAATCATATGTAGTAAATGATGTTTTAGAAGATTTTAAATCTAAAGTAGGTCAACATATTGAGATTTTAGATTTAGAACAATTTGGTAAGTCTTTATTTATAGATGGCGAGATACAAGTTGCCGCTACTGACGAACATTTATATAGCTCAACCTTTGTAGGTTCTGGTCTAGATTTAAATAAAGACAATGAAAGAGTTGCAATTATTGGTGGTGGTGATGGTGGGGTTGCAAGAGAATGTATTTCAAAAAATTTTAACTTTATAGATTGGTACGAACTAGATCCTGAAGTTGTGGATGTTTGTAATAAACATCTTGGAGATATTGGAAAAAAAGCAACAGAAAAAAATTCAGTGAAATGTTTATGGGGTGATGCTTTCGAGAGCATTAAATCAGTAAGTGATGATACTTATGATCATATTTTTGTTGATTTAAATGACGATCAATTTTGTATAGATTTAGCTGCAAACAATATGGATTCATTAGTCAGAATATTAAAACCAAAGGGAGTTATTACGGCTCAAGTAGGAAGCCAGGATAAAAAACCACAACAGGTTGAAAATTGGTTAAATGTTTTTAATCAAAACTTTGGTAATGCAAAATTATCAAGAGTTTACATACCTAGTTTTGATTGCTCTTGGAATTTTTCTTCATCAATAAATCATTAATTTTTCTTTTTTATTATTTAAATTTGTGAAATAATTCTTCTTAATTAAAGGAGAAAATAATGAATATATTCAAAAAAACTATTTTAACAGTTCTAGCTTCTTTATTTATCATTGGGAATGTTTCTGCTGAAAAAATAAAAATTGGAACTGAAGGCGCTTACCCTCCATGGAATTCAAAAGATGCATCAGGTAATCTTATTGGTTTTGAGGTTGAGCTTGCTCAAGAACTTTGCACAATCATGAAATACGAGTGCACAATTGTTGAACAAGATTGGGATGGAATGATACCAGCTCTAGTGATGAGAAAGTTTGATGCGATAATGGCTGGAATGTCAATTACTGCTGAAAGACAAAAAACAATTACTTTTTCACAAGGTTATGCTGATGAAGTAGCTTCTCTTGCGGTAATGGAAGGTTCAAGTTTAGAGGGAATGGATACACCAGAAGGTATTAACTTATCATTAGGTGGATCTGATGTTAAGAAAGCTCTTAAGACATTAACAGGGGCACTTGCTGGAAAAACCGTTTGTACTCAAACAGGTACAATTCACCAAAATTTTTTAGAGTCTGGTGATGTAGGGAGTGTAAATGTGAGAACTTATAAAACTCAAGATGAAGTTAACCTAGATTTAACATCTGGAAGATGTGATGTTGCCTTAGCTGCAGCAGTAGCATTTACAGACTATGCAGATAAATCAGGTAAACCAGTTGTATTAGTTGGACCAACTTTTTCAGGTGGTGCATTTGGTAATGGTGTAGGTGTTGGTATCAGACAAGCTAGCGATAGTGCGATTGGAAAAAGAGATGCCAAAATCTTAAAAGACTTCAACAAAGCAATTAACAAAGCTAGAAAACAAGGAATTATTAGCAAACTTGCTATTAAGCACTTTGGTTTCGACGCTTCTATGTAATTCATTTCAGATCTGGCGACTATAATATATAGTCGCCAATCTATATGGAACTTCTCGCATTTGGTAAAACAGGTTGGGGTGACGAGTTATTTTACGCAACCCTGATGACAATTGCTGTATCAATTACAGCAATGCTAGTCGGTTTCTTTTTTGCATTAATTTTTACACCTTTAAAACTCTCAAAATATAAAACTTTAAATTTAGTTGGTAATTTTTATACAACGGTAATCCGTGGAGTACCTGAACTATTAGTAATTTATCTTTTCTTCTTTGGGGGAAGCGGTGCAATCATGTATGTAGCTTCAATTTTTGGTTATTATGAATACATAGAAATAAATGCTTTTATCACTGGTTCAATGGCTATTGGTATTATTTCTGGAGCTTATTCAACTGAAGTATTTCGTGGAGCAATTCAATCAATAGATAAAGGTCAATTTGAAGCCGCAAAAGTGCTTGGGATAAATAAGTTTGGGCAGTTTTATAAAATAATTTTACCTCAAATACTAAGGTTAGCTATTCCAAATTTAAGCAATGTTTGGCAAATAACTTTAAAAGACACTTCTCTTATTTCAGTAACAGGATTAGTTGAGATAATGAGACAATCTTATATTGCGGCAGGATCTACTAGAGATCCATTATTCTTTTATTCTTTTGCAGCAGTTTTATATCTGTTGCTTACTTACGTGAGTATGAAATTAATTAACAAGTTAGAAGTTAGGTATAACAAGGGGTATTAATGGATTTTGATTTAATGATTACTAGTTTTCCTAAACTTTTAGGAGCTACAGTAGTTACTTTAAAATTATTATCTGCATCATTATTTTTTGGATTATTACTAGGTCTTTTCTTTGCAATTTTAAGATTAAATAAAAATATTTTTATCAATAAATTTGCTTATAGTTATTCATACATATTTAGAGGAACACCTTTATTGGTTCAGATTTTTATTATTTACTTTGGATTGGGACAAATTGAATATTTAAGAACAACATTTCTATGGGTTATTTTAAAAGAACCTTACTGGTGTGCAATAATAGCATTTACTTTAAATACCGGAGCATATACCTCTGAAATTTTAAGATCAGCATTTCAAACAATAAAACCTGGAATTATTGAGGCCGGAAAAAGTTTAGGAATATCAAACAAAATAATTTTTTACAAAATTCAAATTCCAATTGCTATTCGACAATCATTACCAGCATACGGGAATGAAATAATACTAATGATGAAAGGGACTTCTTTAGCAAGTACAGTAACTTTGATGGATTTAACAGGTGTTGCTAAATATATAATTTCAACAACATTTAAACCAATCGAAGTATTTATTGTTGCTGGTGGAATTTATTTGTTCATGACTTTTATCATTCATAATGTGATTAAATATTTAGAGAAAAAGTACAGCTTTCAACAATAAAAATGTTTTTATCAGATAAACAAATTAATGATTATCAAAATGATGGTGTAATAATAATTAAAGATGTATTTAAAGATTGGATTGAACCACTTAGAAAAGGATTTCAAAAAGTTTTAGATAACCCAAGTAAGCACGGAAGAGAAAATGTAACTGATGATAATGGGAGATTTTTTGAGGATTACTGTAACTGGGAGAGGATAGAAGAATTTAAGGATTGTTTATATAATTCACCTGGAGCTCAAATATTTGCAGAAGCAACTAATTCTAAATCTACTCAAATTTTTCATGAACATATTTTTATAAAGGATCCAGGTACTCACAAAGAAACCCCTTGGCATCAAGATATGCCTTATTATTGTGTTGATGGTAACGATACTGGAAGTTTTTGGATT
>CACKXG010000030.1 GCA_902604035.1 uncultured Pelagibacteraceae bacterium | reverse complement strand
TAATAATGGATTTTTATATAATTGAGATTATATAAGATCCTTCAACTTACATAATATTGCTGTGGAAAGAATAATTACTAAATCATTTGCCAGACTAATGGGTCGTGGAACACATAGAGGTTTCATAACTTACGAAGAATTAAGTAAATCTCTTGGAAAAAGAAACTTATCGGATGAAAATTTATCTCAAGCATTTATCCATATTTTAGATGAAAGTATTACATTAGTAGAAAAAAAATCAGATTTTAAAGTTTTAAGAAAAAAAGAGAATTTAAATAAAGAAGAAGGCAAGACAATTGAAAAAAGTGATGACCCGATAAGAATGTATCTTCGTGAAATGGGAGGAGTTGAACTTCTTTCGAGGGAAGGTGAAATTGCTATAGCAAAAAGGATTGAAGCTGGAAAAGATGTAATGTTGATTGCACTTTCGCAAAGTCCAATTACAGCCAAACAATTCTTCGAGTGGAATGATCAGCTTCAGAAAGATGAAATCTTAGTAAGAGAAATAATTGATATAGATACTAATTATATGGAAGATGAGTCTACAGGTCCTAGTGCTAAACAAAAAAATGCTGGAGAAACTGATAAAGAGGATGGTTCATCAGATGATGATGACTTTAATCCAACGCTTGCTGCAATGGAAACAGAAATTAAACCAAAAGTTTTACAAACTATTAATACACTTACTAAGGAATATACAAAATTGATTAAATACCAAAAAGAAAAATTAGAGTGTGTTTTAAATTCTCAAAACTTTTCACCTGCAAAAGAAAAAGGGTACCAAAAAATTGTTAATGATGTTTTAGAAAATATAAAATCTCTTCAACTTTCACCTTCAGTTTTGGAGGAACTTGTTCAAAAACATTATGTAGAAAATAAAAAAATTATTTCATTAGAAGGTAATTTGTTAAGATTGGCGATGGATAATAATATTCAAAGAAATGAATTTATTAAATTTTATATTGGTAATGAAATCAATCCTAATTTTAAAAAATTTTTAGATACCAATTCAATTTGGAAAAATTTCTTTAATAGAAATAAGGATGAATTTAAGAATATAAGGGAAAGATTAATTGAAATTAGCAATAAGTTAGGAATATCAGTTACTGATTTTAAAAAATTAGTTAGCAGAATCCAAAAAGGAGAAAAGGAATCAAGAATAGCTAAAAAAGAAATGGTTGAGGCTAATTTAAGATTAGTAATTTCAATTGCAAAAAAATATACAAATAGAGGTCTTCAGTTTTTAGATTTAATTCAAGAGGGAAATATTGGTTTAATGAAAGCTGTAGATAAATTTGAATACAGAAGAGGATATAAGTTTTCTACATATGCAACTTGGTGGATAAGACAAGCTATAACCAGATCTATTGCTGACCAAGCAAGAACAATTCGTATTCCTGTTCATATGATTGAAACAATAAACAAAATAGTAAGAACCCAAAGATTAATTTTAAGTGAATTTGGAAGAGAAGCAACTCCTGAAGAATTAGCTCAAAAACTTAGAATGCCTTTAGATAAAGTAAGAAAAGTATTAAAAATATCTAAAGAACCTGTTTCACTTGAGAAGCCTGTAGGTGATGAAGAGGATAGTAGTTTGGGTGATTTTATAGAAGATACAAAAGCTCTTGCACCATTAGAACAAGCAATTAAATCTAACCTAGGTGAGGCAACAACCAAAATTTTATCAACTCTTACACCAAGAGAGGAAAGAGTATTAAGAATGAGATTTGGTGTTGGTATGAATACAGATCATACATTAGAAGAAGTTGGATTACAGTTTTCCGTAACAAGAGAAAGAATAAGACAAATAGAAGCAAAAGCTTTAAGAAAATTAAAACACCCTAGTAGATCAAAACAACTCAAAAGTTTTTTAGAGAGCTAAAATAGGGCCGTTAGCTCAATAGTAGAGTACTGCATTGACATTGCAGGGGTAGTTGGAGCGTAACCAACACGGCCCACCAATTTTTCCTGAATATGATATGTTATAAATAATGAATATAAAATTTAATTATCTATTCTATTTATTCATTTTATTAATATTTGTATTATTAATTGAAGGCCTTTATAGCTATTTTTATTTCAAAGTAAGTACCCTATTTGATTTAATTCCAACTAAGCCAGTATCATCAATTAATTCTTATATATGGCATGAAAATGGCTTTGTAGAAATATTACAAAATATTTTTTTAATATTTTCTATTTTCTATTATTTAATTTTTTTAAAACGTTTAAATTATATTTCTAAAAATTTAGTGTTAATTTTATTTTTATATTCATACTTTTTTGGATTAATTTATTACTTTTTTGAAGAAATTTCATGGGGTCAAAACTTTTTTAAATGGGAGTCTCCAACATTTTTTCTTGAATTTAATAATCAAAAAGAGACGAATTTTCATAATATAACAAATCTATTTAATCAATTACCTAGATCATTATTATTACTGTGGTGCTCATTATCTTTTTGGATTTTTCAACTTTTAAATAAAAATACTAAATTTCAAAATTTTAAATATTTTATATTTCCAAATAAAAACTTGAAAAAAATTTCTTTTCTCCTTATTTTTTTTGTTAGTCCAGATTTACTTGTAGATAAGCTTAATTTACATCCAGGTTATCCTACTGATTTTACGACTAATATTAGGCTTTATGAAATCATAGATGTTGTTAGTTTTAACTTTATCAGACTTTCTGAATTACATGAACTAATACTAGATTATTATATATTGGCTCATACATATTATTTAACTAAAAATACTAAATTAATTAATAGTTATCTTTGATTGATAACTTTTAAAAAATGATATAACTAATCTATCATTTAGGGCCTGTAGCTCAGTTGGTTAGAGCAGTACACTCATAATGTATTGGTCCCAGGTTCGAGTCCTGGCGGGCCCACCAGTAAACTTTTTTCACTTATTTGTGAATTCTTCTAGAGTTTTAAACAAAGCGTTAATATCTCCATCATTTGAATTTAAAATTGATGAAAATTCTTCTTTTTGAGTTCTAGCTAGACTTAAACCTTCGATTATCAAATCTCTAATTAATGGACTGCCAGGATTTTTAGTATATATTCTCCAATCAATTTTTACCTCAGGTCTATCAGATGTTCCGACTAGCAAGCTATTTACAATTGTATAGTTTTTATTTAGCACTTCTTTACCATAGACTTCAATTTCTGGATTAGTATATTCAGCGAGTCTACTTGAAAAACTCTTTAAAAAATAAGACTCAAATAATTCTGAATACTTAATTTTTTGATTTTCATCTAAGTTTTTTCTTACTGACCCAAGGGAATAAAAACCAACACCCGTAATATCAACAGTCTCTTTAGCTATTACTTTTAATTCGTTTATTTTATCTTCTTTAGATATATTTTTAGACAAAATATTAGACGCTCTATTAACTGTAGACTGAACAAATACATCTGGTTCTATCGAATAAGAATTTGAAAAAATTAATAAGTAAAAAAATAAAACTAATATAAAATTTCTAAATTTCATTAAGTTAGTTTGTTTAAATTACTGAGTTTCTATCTCATCCCAATCACTATCATCTTGGGTTTCAATAATTTTATTTGTGTTTAAAATTTTTTGTTGTCTATCTTGTAAATATAAACTTTTTACTGAAGCATAAAAATCAATTGAATTTTTTTCTAAATTTTCTATTGCATCATAGTTTTTTGCTCTAAAATCTATACCGCTTGTAACTCTTGATGCGTAATAATCAAAATCACTGAAATGTTGTGTATCGTTTGCAACCGTAACATTATACCAAGCGTCTCCACCAACAAAGCTCGCTACAGATGCAGTAGCATCTCTAACTGTACTTGGTCCTAAAACGGGTAAAACTAAATAGCAACCAGGCCCCACGCCCATCGTTGCTAATGACTGACCATAATCTTCTTTTTCATATTCTGGAAATCCTAAATGTTGAGCTACATCAATGAATCCTAAAATACCAACTGTTGTGTTAATAACAAATCTACCAGAATTAATACCAGCTTTTTTTATCTCTCCTTGCAAAATATTATTTGGAATTGTTACAAGTGTAGTTAGATTATCTAGAGAGTTGCTTACACCGGTCTTGATTGAGGAAGGCAAAACTTTATATGCATTGGCAACAGGTTGAAATAATATTCCATCTAATGCCTGATTAAAAGCAAAAGTAGCTCTATTTAAATTTTCAAAACAGTCTTTAACTTCAGTAGGCTGATTTTTTTTTAAAATTAATTCACCATCAGATCCAGCATTTGCGCTGAATACTGAAAAGAAATATATAGCAGTTATTAATAATAATTTTTTGAACATTGCCTTCTATATAATATATAAATTTTAAAAGTAAATTAAGTATTATTTTATAAAAATGACAATAAAATGTCTATAAAGTAGCTAAATTTAATTAATAAAATGAGTATAAATACAACTCTAAATTACTCCCCTAATTTTGATAAAAAAAAAAGAAAATTTAAACAAATTAAATTTATTATTTTTCACTACACTGGTATGAGAAATGAAAAAGATGCAATTAAACGTCTTACAAACAGTAAATCAAAAGTTAGCAGTCATTATTTTATTAAAAATAATGGAAATGTAATAATTATAGTACCAGAACTTTACGTAAGTTGGCATGCCGGGGTATCTTCTTGGCAAAATTACAAATTAATTAATAAACACTCTATTGGAATAGAAGTAAGTAATCCAGGGCACGATAACAGGTACAAAAATTTTTCAAAAAAACAAATTAACTCAATAATAAAACTAACCAAATATTTAATTAAAAAATATAAAATTAGAATTAAATTTATTTTGGGACATTCTGACATCGCTCCATATAGAAAAAAAGATCCCGGTGAAAAGTTTCCTTGGAAATATTTATCAAAAAATAAAATTGGATTATGGCATGATTTAAATCAAAAAAAACTTTCTAAATTTAGAACAATAAAAGTAGATAAATGTGATGAAAATAATTTTATAAAAAATTTATATAAAATTGGTTATGCAAGGTACTCGAACAGAGATAGAAGTAAAAATATAAAATTACTCGTAAAAGCTTTCCAGAGAAGATTTAGACAAGAGTTAATTAATGGATTAATTGACAAAGAATGTTTATTGATAAGTAAAAGTATTGCCAAAAACTCTCAATAATTTTACTTGAAAATTTTAAGTTTAGTAATAAATTGATTATGCCAGATAAATGACTTATCGCTTTAAGTTTTTTTAAAGAGGAAAGTCCGGGCTCTACAAGGACACAGTGCCAGGTAATACCTGGCGGGGGAAACCCTAGGGATAGTGCCACAGAAAATAAACCGCCATAACATGGCAAGGGTGAAAAGGTGTGGTAAGAGCACACCGGTTCTATTGGTAACAATGAACGCTGGAAAACCCCACTGGGAGCAAGACTAAGTAGAGATGACATTGTTGAAAAACTAAAAGCCGTCCTTGGCTAGTCATCAGGGTTAGTTGCTTGAGCTTAAGAGTGATCTTAAGCCTAGACAAATGATAAGTTTAAATGACAGAACCCGGCTTATAGTTTATCTGGCAAAAATCTTTATTTTTCTTTGTAACCGTATTTTTTTGCTTTTTTATTTGCCAAAACTTTAATTGTTTTACTTATGGTGAGATTTGCATCTACAAGTTTGCCTTTTCCTAAAAATTCTAACATTTTGTAAGTTTTAATTGGAACAGAAACTGATTTAAATTTATTTGGATCTGCCATTACATCCTTTCTTTAAAATTATCCAAATTAGTTGCATATAACCAACTGAATTGCATGTATTGACACAGATATAAAAAGCCCATAATATCCCAAATAATCCCAAAAAGGGAAATTATGGAATATGTTTTTATCTACGTACGAAAACAAATTAGACAAAAAAGGGAGAGTATCTGTGCCTGCTAGTTTTAGGTCTCATTTATCTAACTTAGGATACAATGGTGTTATTTGTTATCCATCTTTTAATAATTCCTCAATAGAAGCATGTTCTCAAGACAGAATTGAAAAAATTTCATCAGCGATCGACTCTTTAAATCCTTTTGAGGAAAAAAGAGATTATTTTGCAACTTCAATATTAGCAGAAAGTATAAATTTACAATTTGATAGTGAAGGTAGAATTTCACTGACATCAAAATTATTAAAGCATGCAAAAATTAAAAATAGCATGTTGTTTGTTGGTCAAGGTCAAACCTTTCAAATATGGGAACCAACTGCATTTGAAAAATTTAAGATAACAGCAAGAAAAAAAGCAAATATTAATCGAGCTAATCTTAAATGGGAGCTTCAATATAACAAACAATAGGGGATAAAAGATGACAATTAATTTTAAAGCACCAGAGATAAAAGAGCTACAGCCACGACTATTAGTATTAGGTGTTGGAGGAGCTGGCGGAAATGCAATTAATGAAATGATAGAAAACAATCTTCAAGGAGTAGAGTTTATTGCAGTAAATACTGATGCTCAAGATTTGAAGCTTAGTAAAGCAAAAACAAGAATTCAAATTGGTTTAAATTTAACAAAAGGTTTAGGAGCAGGTGCAAAACTTGATATCGGTCAAGCAGCTGCTGATGAATCTTTAAATGAAATTGTAAATACACTTCAAGGTGCTAACATGGTTTTTATTGCAGCTGGTATGGGTGGTGGAACAGGCACTGGTGCTGCTCACGTCATCGCAAGAGCTGCTAAAGAATTAAATATCTTAACTGTAGGTGTTGTGACTCTTCCATTTTTATATGAAGGCCCCTCTAGAATGAGAAGAGCACAACAAGGTTTGGAAGAGTTAAGAAAACATGTTGATACAATAATTGTTATTCCAAACCAAAACCTGTTCAAAATAGCAAATGAGCAAACAACATTTGAGGAGTCTTTTAATCTTTCAAATAATGTTTTGATGCATGGTGTTCAAAGTATAACAGACTTAATGGTAAGACCTGGTTTAATAAACTTAGACTTTGCTGATGTCGAAACTGTTATGGCGGCAATGGGTAAAGCTATGATGGGAACTGGAGAAGCCGAAGGAGAAGGTAGAGCTCTTAAAGCAGCAGAGATGGCAATTAGCAATCCATTAATCGATGACTACACATTAAAAGGTGCAAAAGGATTACTTGTAAATATTACTGGTGGCAAAGATCTTAAACTTTTTGAAGTTGATGAAGCTGTAAATAAAGTCAGAGCAGAAGTTGATCCTGAAGCTGAGTTAATTATCGGTGCAATTACTGACACTGAACTTGATGGAAAAATGAGAGTTTCGATTGTTGCTACTTCGTTAGATGGCCAACAACCTGAGTCAAAATCAGTTGTAAATATGGTTCATAGAATTCAGAATCGTAATCCTGGCTATTCTGATTTTTCAAATATGGGATCATCTCAATCTTTTAATTTTTCAAATACTACAGCATCAAACCCAATTACACATGGTGCTAATGCTTTAAAGCTTGAAAATGAGATTATTCAAGAACAACAAACTGAAAACTCTCATAATCAAATGATGAATGAAGAAGTTGTTCAAAATACTAGCATGGAAAGCGAAAGTATAGTTGAGGATAGTGCAGTTAATGAAATAGAAAAATCATTTGCGCAAGAGGCTATGGAAACAACTCACGAAGAAACTCAAGAAAAAAATATAGAGCAAGAGGCATCAAATGATCTTAAAGAATTTGGAGTGGATTCTGACTCACCAGATTTATTTAGCTCAGAAAATGAAAATTCAAGTCCTGAAGATTTATTATCTTCGAATGACGAAGAAGAGGATGATCTTGAGATACCCGCATTCTTAAGAAGACAAAAGAATTAATGGTCTTCCAAGAGATAAATGCACGCCACCATAGTACCGAAAATGCAAAAGCATTATCCGGTACTGCTAAAAGAAATTATTAGCGTTATTTCCCCTCAACATGGTGGCACATTTATCGATTGTACCTTCGGTCAAGGCGGTTATTCCAAAAAAATTTTAGATTTTAAAAATACAAAAGTAATAGCAATTGATAGAGACATAGAGACTGAAAAAATTGCTAATCAATTAAAAGAAAACTTTGAAGATAGATTTACTTTTAAAAATATAAAATTTAGTCAATTAAGTAATTTAAAACTCAAAAATGAAAATATAAGAGGTGTAATATTTGATCTTGGTTACTCTTACACTCAAATAAAAGATCC
>CACKXG010000029.1 GCA_902604035.1 uncultured Pelagibacteraceae bacterium | reverse complement strand
CATTACGCTAGTCCAAAACATACCTTTTGCACCGTTGGTAAAATTAATCATAACTTGAGCATTATCATCCATTTTTATCTTTGGAGAAATTTGCTTTATATCAGCAAAAACATTTGTTCCTTTCAAACCAGATATATACATTGCTAAATGATAAGCATGAGATCCAATTTCATTTAATACAGCTGAGGAACCAACAATATTTTTATCAAGTTTCCACTTTAATTTCTTTTTTGCATTTCTGCTATTGATAGATGATCCATCAGACCAATCCTGAACATACTCAACATTTATCATTCTTACTTTTCCTATCTTACCTCTCTCAACAAGAATTTTTGCCTGTCTAACCATTGGATAAGCTGAGTAGTTATGTGTAAGAGCATATTTAATTTTTTTATTTTTTTTAATTGATTTGAAAAGTTTTTTCGCTTGTTCTAAATTTCCAGCGAAAGGTTTATCAGAAATTATATTTACATTTTTTGAAATAAATTTTTCAGCAATAATTTGATGACTTGATGGAGGTGTCATTATAGCAACTACATTAATTCCATCTTTTCTCTTAGATTCTTTTTCAGCCATTTCTTTGTAATTTGAGTAACATCGGTCAGGTGAAATGCCTATGCTTTTTCCAAACTTAGTAGAAATTTTTACATTTCTAGAAAAAACACCAGCTACTATTTCGTACTGATCATCAAATCTAGATGAAATTCTATGAACATGACCAATCCAAGATCCAGGACCACCACCAACAATTCCTAAACTTAATTTTTTAGTTTTATTTGATTTAAACATTGAATATATCTTAGCAAAAAAAATATTTATGTCAGTAAAATTAGGAATAGCACCAATAGCATGGAGCAATGATGACATGCCAGAACTTGGGGGCGATACTTCTTTGGAACAATGCTTATCAGAAGCTAGTCAAGCAGGATTTATTGGAATTGAGTCTGGAGGTAAATTTCCTAAAAACTCTGAAGAATTAATTCCTAAATTAAAAGAGTTTAGCTTAAATCTTTGTTCAGGTTGGTATGGTGCAAATTTAAGAAAAAATACCATTAATGAGGAAAAAAATTTAATACAAGCTCAGCTAAAATTGTTCAAAGATTGCAACTCTCCCTGCATGGTTTTTGCAGAAGTCTCAGGTTCAATTCAAGGAGACCCAAATAGAAAACTTTCTACAAGGCCTAAAATGAGTCTTGATGAAGCTAAAGAATACTATGCAAAAATTTCAGAGATGGGAAAATATTTAGAAGATCAAGGAATGCCTCTTGCTTACCATCATCACATGGGAACAGTTATAGAAACCGAGGAAGACACTATAAGATTGCTAGAAAACACTGATGATAGTGTAAAACTTACTTTAGACACTGGTCATATGCTTTTTGCTCAAGGCAATTCTCTTAAAATATTAAAAAATTTTGGTGATAGAGTTATTCATATTCATTGTAAGGATATTAGAAAAAATGTTTTAGACAAATCATTAAAAGAAGATTTAAGTTTTAGAGGCGCATTTTTGGAAGGTGCTTTTACGGTACCTGGAGATGGTTGTATTGATTACAAACCATTATTTGATGTATTAAAAGAAAAAAATTATTCAGGTTGGTTGGTAGTTGAAGCTGAGCAAGATCCAGCAAAAGCAAATCCTTTTGAATATGCAAAGATTGGTTATAAATATCTAACCGAAACCTTAAAAAAAAGTAATATAGAGATCTATAAAAATTAATTATCTATAAATAGAAGTAAGTTCGTTATTTCCTGCTGCAACACAAGGAGATTTGAAACAAGTACCAACAATCCATTCAGAACCAGGATCAGGCAAAAAATTTGAGGACATAACAAAGATCACCCCCATCTCAACTGATTGACCAGCTTTACCTTCAGCTTTTATTCTAGGATCAGGATCAGTTTTTACTTTTGAGTCGTCAGAAAATGGATTTTCTATTTTTAAATTTTCATTGATATAATTGACAACTTTATCAGCTATCCATTCACCATTACATGGATCACCCCAAACAGTGAATTTACCTTCATCGTTATTACCACATTTGTTAATTTCATCATTAATTAGATCAACGACTTTGTTGTGATTTTCTTTTACTAAATTAGCTTTAGCTTCAACAGCTGGTCTTGTACTTGCTGTCCAAATTAACATACCAACTACAAAGATTGCAGATGCTGATACTAAAAATTCTAAAAATCCAAAATTTTTGAAATTAATTTTCATATTAAAGTTTTACAATTTTAGATTTTTCTAACTTTTCCTCAAAAAAATCAATAATATTTTGAATTGTCTCTTTACCCATTCTTGTCATACATTCATCGGTAAAAGCTGCAGTATGTGGACTTAAATAAACTTTTTCATTTTTGAGAAGTGGATTATTATCATCAGGTGGTTCTTTTTTAAAAACATCAATTCCAGCTCCAAAAATTAAATTTTCGTTAAGTGCTTTATCAAGATCTTCTTCATGAATAATTCCACCTCTTGCTGCATTAATAATAATGCAATTTTTTTTCATTGTTTTTAACAAATCATAATTAATTAAATTTTCGGTTTTATCTGTCAAAGGCATATGGAGCGAAATAACATCCATAGTTTTTACTGCTTTGGCTAGATCTTCTACTTTTTTTCCTCCTAATTCTTCAATTTTATCTTTGTCTACAAATGGATCATAAACGAATACATTCATTTCAAAACCCAGACATCTTTTAATTAAGGCTTTTCCTATTCTTCCAAAACCCATTATCAAAAAATTTTTTTTCCAAACTTCTATTGTTTTTGGTAATTTATTTCTGTCTTTAAAATTTCCATCTCTTACTGTTTTATCAAATAAGTCTTTTCTTTTTGCAATATTTAACAAAACGAACATTACATGTTCTGCAACTGTAACAGCATTAGCATTAGCTGTTATTGCTATTTTTATATCTTTTTCTTTAGCTTTTTTTAAATCGATATTGTCGTAACCCACACCATGTCTTGAAATAATTTTCAAATTTTTTGCTTCTTCAAAGGTTTCACCAGGAAGTTTTGCAATTCTTATTGATGCACCATCGCAATCTTTTAATTTTGATTTTAAATTTTCTATTGAAGTGTCATCAGTTACTTCAACATCAAAATTAGGATGGTTATTTATTAATTCCATACCTTTTTCATGGACTTTTTGGATAATTAATATCTTTTTTTTATTACTCATAATTATATATCAATTTTTTAGAGAGCATTTTTAATACGAGAATTATTCTATAAAGTAAATTAGTTTTTTGATTAAAGTTGTATTTATTAAATATTTAAAATAAATTTAGCTGTGAATTTGACAATTAACATTCTCCTATCTTTTTTTAAGACCCTTGAGAAAATAAATACTTTTTTTTTAAGAATTGGAAGACAGTTTGCATGGATAGCAATACTTTTGATGGTGATTGTCATTTTGGTGCAAGTATTTTTTAGATATGTATTAAATAATGCACTGCCATGGCCCGATGAGGTTGCTAGATTTTTGATGTTATGGATGACAGGATTGATTGCACCATCTGCGTATAGATGGGGTGGATTTGTTTCTATTGATTTATTAGAGAGATTTTTACCAAAACTTATCTCCACATTATTAACTTTATTTTTACTAATCGTTTCTCTTTTTGTCTTAGTAATAGGTTTGGAATTAGGATTTAAACATATTAATGCTGGATGGATATTTAATTCTTCATCGATAAAGATTCCTTTTCATTTAATTGGTGGGAAAGCAGAACCAATAAAATTAGCTTGGATGTATATGTCATTACCTGTGGGAATTATTTTTTTAATTTCTGTGAATATAGAGTTAATTTTAAGAAATATTCTTACTAATTTTACAAAGTTAGACTTGCCTGAAGATTACGATAAACAAAAGTTGGAGACGCAATAATGTTAGTTTGGTTTCTTCCTTTATTTTTATTATTTTTGTTAATTGGTTTACCTGTATTTTTTGGATTGTTAGCAGCACCAGGAATTTTGCTTTGGCTAAATGATCAAGCTAGAGATGGAGCTATGCTTTATAGAAATATTTATAATGGAATAGATAGCTTCCCTTTGATGGCAATACCATTTTTTATGTTAGCAGGAGAGTTAATGAACAGAGGAGGAATAACTCATCGACTAGTTGAATTTAGTCAGGCGATGATGGGTCACTTAAAGGGTGGATTGGCTCATGTCAATGTACTGACTTCAATGTTGTTTGCAGGCTTATCTGGTTCAGCTGTAGCTGATACATCAGCAATTGGATCAATGCTTATTCCTGCAATGGAAAAGCAAGGCTATACAAAAAAATTTGCTGCTGCAATTACAGCAGCGAGTTCTGTAATTGGACCTATAATTCCACCTTCAGGGATAATGATTATTTATGCATATGTAATGGGTGAAAGTGTTGCTGCATTATTTTTAGCAGGAATTGTACCTGGTATTTTAGTTGGGGTCAGCTTGATGATTACAATAAAATTTATGGCTAAGAGATATAATTTTCCAGCAGTAACCGAAAAAACAACTTGGAGCCAAAGAGGCAAAGCATCTCTTAAAGCTTTTTTCCCTTTGATGACACCTGTAATAATTTTAGGAGGTATCCTTGGAGGAATTTTTACACCAACAGAAGCATCAGCTGTAGCAGCTGCTTATGCAATGTTTATTGGTCTATTTGTTTTGAAATCATTAAAATGGAAAGATGTTCCTAAAGTGATGACAAAAGCTGCGATGGTATCTTCAGTGGTTCTTCTTTTAGTTGGTGCTGCAATGGCTTTTAAAACAGTTGTAAGTTTATCACATGCACCTGAGCATCTTGCTGCATTCGTCTTGGGATTAACTGACAATCCTTATGTTTTGTTATTTCTTATAAATATTTTATTATTTGTTGTTGGAATGTTTTTAGATGCAGGTCCAGCGATAATAATCTTAGGACCAATTCTTGGACCAGTGTTTGTTGAGTTGGGAGTTCATCCTGTGCATTTTGCAATTATTATGTCCGTTAATTTAACAGTTGGTTTAGCAACTCCGCCAATGGGACTTGTATTATTTGTTGCATCCTCTGTATCTGGGGAAAGAGTTGAAACAATAGCAAAAGCTATATTGCCATTCTTAGCAGTAGAAGCTATAGTTATTTTTTTAATAACTTATTTTCCGTCAATATCGATGACTATTCCTTTGCTTACTGGTTTCGCAAAATAAATATAATTTTTTTTTTACTACTCGATAGACTCTCTAAATCAATTTAAGTATAGTTTATATACATAAATATTTAAAGAGAGGGAAATAATTATGAGTAAAATAATAAAATCATTTTTTTCATTATTATTCTTAATTAGTTTTACTGCATCTGTTTCAGCTGCGGATTATAACTTGAGAATGACAATGAACTCTAATGATCAAGATGAAGATTATGATGGTGCTGTTGTATTTAAAAACTACGTAGAAGCAGCTTCAAATGGAAAAATAGCTGTAGAACTATTTGTAGGTACGCAGCTTTGTTCAAAAGGTGCTGAGTGTTTACAAGGTGTATCTGATGGAAGTATAGATATTTATATTTCTACTTCTGGAGGTGCTGCAGGCGTATTCCCATATGTTCAAGTTTTAGATTTACCTTATCTAATGGCAGATGACAGAATTGCTGAAGATGTAATGCAAGGTGATTTTGTAAGAACAATGAGAAAAATGGCTCTAAAAGACTCTAATGACTCAATTAGATTGATGACAATTGGAAATACTGGAGGATGGAGAAATTTTGCTAATACAAAAAGAAGAGTTGCAAATCCATCTGACATGAAAGGTTTAAAAATCAGAACAGTTGTAGCTGATTTACCTCAGGAGCTTGTAAGAGCATTAGGTGCATCTCCAACTCCTATTCCATGGCCGGAATTGTTTACATCATTTCAAACTGGTGTAGTTGAAGGATCTAAAAATGGAATAACTGACATTATGAACATGAAGTTTCCTGATGCAGGTCTAAAATACGTTACTTTAGACGGTCATGCATACATGGGTGCATTGTGGTGGATGAATAATGCAAAATATCAATCAATGTCAACAGATCTTAAAAAAGTTGTGACTGATGGTTTCTATGCTTTGCAACAAGCAACTTTTGCTTCTCCTAAGAGAAAATCAATCAAAGCTTACGAGGACTTTGTAGCAGGTGGTGGAGATTTATATGTTCCTACTCCTGATCAAAAAGCTAGTTTTAAAAAAGAAGCTAGCCCAGTGTATGATTGGTTTAAAGCTAATGTTAAAGGTGGAAAAGAAATTTTCAACGCTTTAACTAAAGCAGTAGCTAAAGCAGAGAAAAAGGCATCGAGCGCATACAAAAAAGATTTGTAATTTCAAATTAATATAATGGGGCGGATTTTAGTTCGCCTCATTATCTAAAAGGATATATCCAAGATTTATAATCTTTTATGAGAATATGAGCTTTTTCAATTTGTTCAGGAGTCATTTTTTTAATAACTTCTTCCTGAGAAATTGCAGCATCAGGATCTCCACCAATAGCAGACAAACCGTACCACATATAAGCTCTAACAAGATCGGGAGCAGGAAGTCCTCTACCAATTTCGTAATACCACCCAACACCAGATTGGGCACCAGGATGACCTTTCATAGAAGATCTGAGATACCATTCAAAAGCTCTAACATCATCTCTTTCAACACCAAGACCCATAGCGTACATAATTCCAATAAGCTCTTCAGCATCAGCATTACCAGATCTAGCTGCTGGCATAAGTTCTTCCATAGCTTCTTTAAATTTTCCTTGTTCCATCAAATCTCGAGCATTTTCTATTTCTGCAAAAACTATGGATGGAAGAAACAAAAGTATAAAAAGATATTTAATCATTTAAAAATAATAATATTTATAATTCCATTTTTAATTTCAGTAAATAAAACTTACGCAACTGATTTACCAAAACCATTAAAGAGCGAAGATTTCCATCAAGTTGATATAGAAAAAGTTAAAATTGGAAGACTTTTATTTCATGATAAAATTTTATCTGCAAATCGAAACATTGCTTGCGCAACCTGCCATAGTCATGATCTAGGAGGTTCAGATGGACTTTCTTTAGGCATTGGTGAAGGAGGTCAAGGTATAGGATTAGAGAGAACTGCAGGTGAAGGTGATGATAAAATAAAAAAACGAATTCCAAGAAATGCTTTAGCTTTATGGAATTTAGGATTTAAAGACATAACTACCTTGTTGCATGACGGAAGAGTAACTAAATCAAATATATTTGGTAACGGTTTTAATACACCTGCTCAAGAAGCTCTTCCTAAAGGACTTGATAATATAGTTGCAGTTCAAGCTTTGTTTCCGATGACTAGACAGTTTGAGATGGCAGGAAATCCAGGTGAAAATGAAATTATAGGCTTAGTCTCAAAAGTTGGAAAAGATAGTATGAGAATTGATAGAGTATGGCCTGTAATTACTCACAGGATTAGAGGAATTCCGGAGTATGTTGAGTTATTTAAAAATGCTTTTGATGATGTTAACAGTTCTTTAGATATCAACATTACACATATTGTTAATTCAATTGCTGCATTTGAAATTCATGAATGGACATCTTTCGACTCTCCCTTTGATGAATATTTAAATGGAGATAAACAAGCTTTAACTTTAAAGCAAATAAATGGTATGAACTTATTTTATGGAAAAGCAAACTGTAGTTCTTGTCATTCAGGATCTTTGTTGTCAGATCAAAAATTTCATTCAATAGGAATTCCGCAATTTGGGCCTGGAAGAACAAGACCTTTTGACCCTTATGCACGTGATGTTGGAAGAATGGTTGAAACAGACAATATAAACGATATGTATAAATTCAAAACCCCAGCATTAAGAAACGTTTCTTTAACAGCTCCCTACGGTCATAATGGTGCTTATCCAACTTTAAAATCAATAATTAAACATCATTTAAATCCAATAAAAATGAATAAAAATTGGAAACCCGAATATGCAAATTTACCTAAAGCACCTTGGTTAGAAGAAATTGATTTTGTAACTTTTTCAGACAAAAGAGAACAAGACAGAATTCTATCAAGCATTGACATACAGTCTATAGAATTGAATGATAAAGAAATTGATGAACTTGTTTCTTTTCTCAAATCTTTAACTGGCAGAAGTGGAAATCAGAGACCGCTAGGTAAACCAGATAAAGTGCCAAGCGGGCTAAGTATTGATTAAGTTTTTAAATTAAACTGATACAAACAGAATATGAAAAAAATAAAATATGGAATTATTGGAGCAGGGACAATGGCTCGAGAACATATTTTAAATATATCATTAATTGATAATGCTGAAGTAGTTGCACTTGCTGATCCTCATGAAGATTCATTAAATCAGTGTAAAGAAATTCTAAAAACAAAAATTTTTTGTTTTAAAAATCATTTAGAAATGATTGAAAAAAATATTGTTGATGTA
>CACKXG010000028.1 GCA_902604035.1 uncultured Pelagibacteraceae bacterium | reverse complement strand
TTTCACTGATTTCTACTCTTGATCCAGCAATAAGTTCATCTAATTTTTTATTCGATAATTGACCGTAATGCTTAAATTTTTTAACCTCAAAATAAACATGCTTATTATTTTCATAAGCAAATCCTTTTTTTATTAATTCAGAAATCATTTCAATCATCAAATCTATATTTTCAGTTGCTTTAGGTTGATAGGTTGGCTCTTCACAATTTAAGTAATTACAATCTTCACTGAAACTTTTAGTTACTTTGCTTGTTAATTCTGAAATTGAAATATTATTTTCTTTTGAAGATTTAATAATTTTATCATCTACATCTGTGATATTTCGCACATAAGTAACCTTAGGATAATTTTTTTTAAAAATTTTAAATAAAATATCAAATACAACTATTGGTCTTGCGTTACCAATATGGGGATCATCATAAACAGTTGGACCACACACATACATTCTAATGTTATTTTTATCTAGTGGAACAAACTTCTCTTTTTTATTTGTTAGATTGTTTGTTAAAAAAATATCTTTACTCATTATTTTAGGAATATACTTAAAAAATAGATTTGTGAATCTATTTGATTAATTTGGAATTTTGCATACTGGAATTGGCTCCATTTTATGCAAATTTTGTTTTCTAATAGTTTCGTATTTAGCTCGATTAGCTGAATTAGGATTGTCCATAGCTTCTTCTAATTCTTCATATTTTAGTCCAAGTTGACCTTCGTCAGTTCTTCCATCGTCCCACAAACCATCAGTAGGGGCTGCATCTATAATTTCTTTTAAAACTCCAAGCTCTTTTCCAAGCTCCCAAATTTCAGTTTTATTACAATCTGCTATTGGCGATATATCTACCCCACCGTCTCCATATTTTGTATAAAACCCAACACCAAAATCTTCAACTTTATTTCCAGTTCCAACTACTATTCCTTTATTCGCGGCAGCAACTTGATAAAGTGTTGTCATTCTCAATCTGGCTCTAGAATTCGCCATTCCATGTTCATTATCAAAATTTGATAAACTGGAACTAAAAGCCAAAAATAACTCATCTAAATTGATAGTGTGTCCCTCAACATTTTTAAAATTTTTAACTAACCACTCTTGATGTTTTAGACTTAAATCATGTTGATGTGATTTCTGTTTAATTGGCATTGACAAAACAATAGTTTTTAAACCTGTCAATGCACTTAATGTACTTGAAACTGACGAATCTATTCCTCCAGAAATTCCTATAACTAATGACTCTGCCTTACTTGGCATATTATTTACATAATCTTTAATCCAGTTAGAAATAAAATTTACTTTTTCTGAAGCATTCATGATTTTAAAATATTAGATATTTTAAATTTTACAATGTCTTAAGATGCCGCTCTATCTGCGTTTTTAGAATAATAGCTATTCTTTTTAATCTCATCTGAAATCAAGAACGATAGTTCTAAAGCTTGGTTTGCATTTAGTCTTGGGTCACAATGTGTGTTATATCTTGACGATAAGTCTTTTTCAGATATCTTTTGTGCTCCACCAATACACTCTGTCACATCTTGACCAGTTAATTCTATATGTAAACCACCAGCGTAACTTCCCTCACTTTGGTGACATGCAAATACATTTTTAACTTCTTTTAACACACTGTTAAATGGTCTGGTTTTAAATCCTGTCGCAGCTTTTACTGTATTCCCGTGACAAGGATCACATGACCAAATTACATTTAAACCTTCTTTTTTTATTGCTCTAATTAATTTTGGTAAAAATTTTGAAACATTATCTGCTCCAAATCTTGATATTAGTGTGATTTTACCTTTTTCATTCTTAGGATTTATTCTGTTGCAAAGATCAATTAAATCATCAGGCTTTAAGGTAGGTCCACATTTAATTCCTATTGGATTTTCTATGCCTCTACAAAACTCAACATGGCCACCATCCAGTTGTCTTGTTCTATCTCCAATCCAAACAAAGTGAGCTGATGTGTCGTGATTTTCTCCTGTTGTAGAGTCTGTTCTTGTCATTGTTTCTTCAAAAGGAAGTAATAATGCTTCATGAGATGTCCAGAAATTAACAGTTTTTAATCTTCTATTAAAATCTGAGTTAATTCCACATGCATCCATGAAAGCTAATGCATTTGCAATATTATCTTCTAATTCTTTAAATCTTTTTAATTCTGGTGAATTTTTAATGAAACCTAAATTCCAATTATGAACATTCTTAAGATCTGCAAAACCTCCATGACAAAATGCCCTGATTAAGTTTAATGTTGCAGCTGATTGTGAGTATGCTTTGAATAATCTTTTAGGATCTGGAACTCTAGCCTTTTCTGTAAATTCCATAGCATTTATGTTATCACCTAGATAGCTTGGAAGCTCTATCCCATCTTTTGTTTCTGTTGGTGCACTTCTAGGTTTTGAAAATTGACCAGCTATTCTTCCAACCTTTACTACTGGTAATGAAGCTGAGTAAGTTAAAACTAATGACATTTGCAACATTAGTTTAAATGTATCTCTTATATTATCTGGATTAAATTCTGCAAAACTCTCAGCACAATCTCCACCTTGGAGTAAAAATGCTTTTCCATCTACAACATCAGCTAACTGACTTTTAAGATGTCTCGTCTCTCCAGCAAATACTAGTGGAGGAAATGTACCTATCTTATCCAGAACTTTATCCAATTCTTTTTTATCTGGATATTCTGGAATATGCTTTACAGGATATTTTCTCCAACTATTTTTTTTCCAACTTTTCATATTCAACCTAGGGGTGTTTTAACAGAGTTTAAAGTTTATTCAACAGTGACAGATTTAGCTAAATTTCTAGGCTTATCAATGTCATAACCTTTATTAAGAGCAGAGTAATATGCAAGTTTTTGAAGTGGAATAGCCATAAGGAATGGAAGTAAGTCATCATTTGTATTCTCAACCTCAATAGTTTCCCAAATGTTTTCTGAAATAACTTCATCTTTACTTTTATTAGTTATTAATAACACCTTTGCTCCTCTAGCGATAACCTCCTGCATATTTGAAATCGTTTTTTTATAATAATTATCTCTAGGAGCTAAAACTACCACTGGCATACCCTCTTCTATTAAAGCTAATGGCCCATGTTTCATTTCCCCTGCCGGATATCCTTCAGCATGAACATAGGAAAGTTCTTTTAGTTTTAATGCACCTTCTAAAGCTATTGGATAAGAATACCCTCTACCTAAAAACATTGAACCTTTAGCTTCATTAAATGTTGAGGATATCGCCTGGATATCATTATCATGAAGTAATGTTTTCTCGATTAAGCCAGGCAAATCTTTTAAATCTTTAATCTTTTCTTGATATTCTTTTTTTTCAATTTCATTTCTCATTGATCCAAGTTTTAAAGCTAAAATATATAAAACAAGTATTTGACCTAGAAATGCTTTTGTTGATGCAACTCCAATTTCAGGACCACAATGAATTGGTAAAACAAAATTAGAATCTCTTGCTATTGAGCTTTCGATAACATTAACAACAGCACATGTTTTCATGCTGTTTTTATTACATATATCTAAAGCTGCATAAGTATCTGCTGTTTCCCCAGATTGCGAAACAAAAACATATAAAGTGTCTTTTTTAAATCTATTTTTCCTATATCTAAATTCTGACGCTATATCTATGTTAACATCTAAATTTGTAAGTTCCTCAAACCAATATTTTGCCATTAAGCAAGAGTGATACGCTGTTCCACATCCTATTAAGGTGATTGAATTAATCTCTTCTATTTTCCAAGGAAAATTAAAAATATTTATGTCTTTATTTACATTGTCTACATATTCTTTAATTGCAGTTTTAATTGTTGTTGGTTGCTCTTCAATTTCTTTTGCCATGAAATGTTTAAAGTCACCTTTATCGTAATTTGTTTCATCTGATGATAGTTCTAATATTTTTTTATTAACTTTTTTTCCTTCTTCATTAAAAAAAAGAACTTGATCCTTTTTAACAATGCAAAATTCACCATCATCAAGATATGTAATTTTATTTGTCATAGATTTTAAAGCATAAGAATCTGATCCAAGATAGTTTTCATTTGGACCATAACCAACAGCTAAGGGTGACCCTCTTCTAGCACCAACTATTAAGTCTGGCATATCTTTAAAAACAATTCCAAGAGCAAAACTACCATGAAGTTGTTTTAAAGTTTTCGTGATGGCTTGTTCAAATTCTGAAGTCTTTAAATGTTCTGTTATTAAATGAACAATTACTTCTGTATCTGTCTGTGATTTGAAGTTATGACCTTTATTAATTAAATGTTTTTTTAATATTGTAGAGTTTTCAATAATTCCATTATGAACTACAGAGACGTTATGAGAGGAATGAGGATGAGCATTTAAACTATTTGGAATTCCATGAGTTGCCCATCTTACATGACCTATACCAATAGATCCTCTTAAGTTTTTTAAATCAAAATTATTTTCTAAGTTATCAACTCTTCCCTCTGATTTTACTTCATTGATTTCACCATCTGAAAGTGTGGCTATTCCTGCAGAGTCATATCCTCTGTACTCTAATTTTTTTAATGAATTAATTATATTTGCAGAAACAGGTTTGTTACTTGATATTCCAATAATTCCACACATAAATTATTTTTTCTTTCTTTTGTAATTCTTAACTTCTAATTGTGGCGACCTTGTTAGTGCTAAAGATTTTTTTTTAACATTCTTTGTAATTACTGATCCAGCTCCAACAATACTATCTTTATTTATAGTAATTGGAGCAACTAAAGAAGAGTTTGAGCCTATAAATACTTTGTCTTTAATTTTTGTCTTATTTTTATTTACTCCATCATAATTACAGGTAATTGTGCCTGCTCCAATGTTCACTGATTTTCCAATTTGAGTATCTCCTACATAAGATAAATGGTTAACTTTAGATTTATTTCCTAAAGTACTTTTTTTAATTTCTACAAAATTGCCTACTTTAGATCCTTCTTTCAAAATTGTATTAGGTCTTATTCTAGCATACGGACCAATCTCAACTTTATTTTCAATTTTACAAGATTCTAAATGTGAAAAAGATTTTATGATTACATTATTCCCAATTTTTACCTTAGAGCCGATAACAACATAAGGTTCTATAGTCACATTATTTCCAATCTTGGTATCTTTTGAAAAAAAAATAGTTTCAGGGCCCATCATCTTTACTCCTGACTTTATAAATTTTTCTCTAAGTTTTTTTTGATTTAGAACTTCCATTTAGAATTGATTTACATTAAGTATATATTTTGATTAATTCACAATTTATTTCTTTAAAATACTTTTATAATGAAACAAAAATTTACAGTTTTATTTGATTTAGATGGCACATTGGTAGACACAGCACCTGATCTAATGCTTGCTCATAACCATGTTATGAGGAAATTCGGATACCCTACAAAATCGCTTAATGAACTTAAAAGTGCTGTCGGTCAAGGAGCTGGAGCAATGATTGGTAGATCTATATGGAGCCAAGCTAAAAAAGAATTAACTTCGATTAATGAGAAAATTAAAAATGAAATGACTGATGAGTTTATTTCTTACTATGGAAATAATATTTTGAATGAAAGCACTTTGATGCCTGGTGTAAAAGATTTTTTAAATTGGTGTAAAAAAGAAAATATATCAATGGCTGTATGTACTAATAAAACTGAACATCTTGCAGTGGATCTTCTAAAAAAAATTGGGATATATGATTACTTTGAGTATGTTGCTGGTTATAATACTTTTGATTATTGTAAACCTGATCCAAGGCACATAACAACAATCATAGAAATTTTAGATGGTAATAAAAATAAATCAATTATGATTGGTGATAGTGAGTCAGATGCAAATGCTGCTAAAGCAGCAGAAATTCCAATGATTTTATTGGAGGATGGATATACTGAAAAAAATATTGATGAAATTTATCATAATCACTTAATAAAAGACTTTGTAGGTATTGAAAAAATTGTATCTCAATATCTTTAATATTGATTAATTTATTTTAACTATTAAAACAAATTCACAAATAAGGAGTTATTTTGTTATTACATACAGTTAAAGTATATCCATCAAAAATTAATCTGCCAAAGAAGAAACAGCTTGCATGGAAAATTGCAGAGATAGCAAGTGATAATGCTAAATTAAATAAAGATGCTATTGAAATGGTTATCAATAGAATTATTGATAACACTTCTGTTGCTATTGCTTCGTTAAATAGAAAGCCTGTAATCTCATCTAGAGAAATGGCTTTGAAACATTCTAGAAAAAACGGAGCAACTATATTTGGAGTAAATTCAAAATTAAAATTTGATTGTGAATGGGCAGCGTGGTCAAATGGAACAGCTGTTAGAGAATTAGATTTTCATGATACTTTTTTAGCTGCCGATTATAGTCATCCTGGTGACAACATACCTCCACTTATAAGTGTAGCACAACAAAATAAAAAAAGTGGATTCGATTTATTAAGAGGAATAATTACTGCATATGAAGTTCAGGTAAATTTAGTTAAAGGTATTTGTTTACACAAACATAAAGTTGATCATATTGCTCATTTAGGTCCTAGTGTAGCTGCTGGATTGGGAACAATGTTAAATTTAAATACTGAAACTATTTATCAAGCTGTTCAACAGGCGCTACATACAACAATATCTACAAGACAATCTAGAAAAGGAGAAATTTCAAGTTGGAAAGCTTATGCTCCTGCACATGCAGGTAAGCTTGCTATCGAAGCTGTAGATAGAGCTATGAGAGGTGAAGGTGCCCCAAGTCCAATATATGAAGGTGAGGATAGTGTAATAGCAAGAATATTAGATGGGAAAAAAGCAAACTATAAAGTCCAATTGCCAAAAAAAGGTGAAAGTAAAAAAGCTATTTTAGAGACATATACAAAAGAATATTCTGCAGAATACCAATCACAAGCATTAATAGATCTAGCTAAAAAATTAAAAGCGAAAATACCTAATTTAAATCTTATTAAAAAAATTGATATTTTTACAAGTCATCACACTCATTATGTAATTGGAACAGGTGCTAATGATCCACAAAAAATGGATCCTAATGCCAGTAGAGAAACTCTTGATCATTCTATTATGTATATTTTTGCTGTAGCGTTGGAAGATGGAGATTGGCATCATGTTAAATCTTATACAAAAACTAGAGCAAATAGAAAAAGTACTATTAAGATCTGGAAATCAATAAAAACATATGAAGATAAAAAATGGACAAAGAAATATCATGATCCAAATCCAAAAAATAAAGCATTTGGTGCTAAAGTAGTTGTAACACTTAATAATGGAAAAAAAATAATAGAGGAGCTAGATAGGGCTGACGCACATCCATATGGTGCTAGACCATTTAAGAGAGAAAATTATATAAATAAATTTTTAACTTTAACTAATGGTATTTTAGATAGAAAAGAGAGTGATCGTTTTTTAAAAACAGTTCAAAATTTAAAAAATTTAAAACCTGGTCAACTTCATAAATTGAATATTGAAGTAAGAAAGAATAAATTAAAACAAAATAATAAAAAAGGAATTTTTTAATGCACTTCGTGGAAAAAGAACCTAGTCAAAAAAGATTAGATTTTGATCAAAAATTAAAATCAAATAAAATATTAAGAGTTCCGGGTGCATACAATCCTCTTACAGCTAAATTAATAGAGGAAATTGGTTATGATGCAGTTTATGTATCTGGTGGAGTAATGGCTAATGATCTTGGTTTTCCGGACATTGGCTTAACAACCCTACAAGATGTTAGTACAAGATCTTATCTGATTTCGAGAGTAACTAATCTTCCAACAATAGTTGATATAGATACAGGATTTAAATCATGTAAAGAAACCATAGAAACCTTTGAGGAATTTGGAATAACAGGAGTTCATTTAGAGGATCAAATTGAAAGAAAAAGATGTGGACATCTTGATAATAAAGAACTTATTTCAACTGACGCTATGGTTAAAAAAATTAAAGAGTGTGTTGCTACTAAAAAAGATAAAAATTTTAAAATTATTGCACGTTCAGATGCTAAGAGTGTTGAAGGTATCGATAAAATGATTGAAAGATGCAAAGCCTACATTGATGCTGGTGCTGAAATTATATTTCCAGAAGCTCTTGAAAATGAAAAAGATTTTGAAAAAGTTCGTAAAGAATTGTCGGTTTATTTATTAGCTAATATGACTGAATTTGGTAAATCAAAATTATTTAACTACAAAGAATTAGAAAATTTTGGATACAATATTGTAATTTATCCAGTAACTTCACAAAGATTGGCCATGAAAAATGTCGAAGATGGATTAAGAGACATTTATGCAAATGGACATCAAAATAATATTATAGATAAAATGCAAACTAGAAAGAGACTTTACGAATTAGTTGATTATGAAAAATACAATTCATTAGATGAAAAAATTTATAATTTTAGTACGGAAGGACATGAATAATGAGTGATGATATCAAAAAGGGATTACTGGGCATTGTTGTAGATGAAACAGAAGTTTCAAAAGTAATGCCAGAAATAAATTCTCTTACTTATAGAGGATATGCAGCTCAAGATTTATGTGAATACTGTAGATTTGAAGAAGTTGCATATCTAATTCTTAATAAGGATCTCCCTAATACTATCCAGCTTAGACAATTTGAA
>CACKXG010000027.1 GCA_902604035.1 uncultured Pelagibacteraceae bacterium | reverse complement strand
TTCCTATACAAATTACCCAAATTGCTAAATCAAATTCAATTAAATCATTTTTTTTCGTTTCATCTGGTTATGCAGATCCAAAAAGTTCAGGTGATTATTTAAAATTCAAAGGATTAGTTGAACAAGAAATTAAAAATCAAAATTTTGATAAAATTGGGATCATGAGACCATCTTTCTTATTGGGAAATAGAAAAGAAAAAAGATTAGGTGAAAAATTTGGTATAATATTATTTAAATTGTTAACTCCAATATTGGTTGGACCTTTAAGAAAAATGAGACCAATTAGGGCAGAAATAGTCGCCAAAGCAATGGTAAAGTTGGCAAATGAAAATATTAATCAAAGTATATTTGAATCAAATGAGATTGCTGAATTAGTGAGATAGGAATTTTTCAGCTTCTAATGCTGCCATACATCCCATGCCTGCAGCGGTTACAGCTTGTCTAAATGTTTTGTCTTTTACATCTCCAGCTGCATAAACACCAGGAACATTTGTTTCTGTTGAGTCAGGTTTGGTAATTAGATATCCCTCATTATCCATTTTTAATTGATCTTTAAAAAGTTGAGTAGCTGGATCATGACCAATAGCAATGAATACGCCATCAAGTTTCAATTCTTGAATTTTATTTGTTTTAACATTTTTAATCTTTATTCCTTTGACATTTTTAGGATCTTTATCACCTAACACATCTTCAACTACAGAGTCCCAAATTATTTCTATTTTTTTATTTTCCATTAATTTTTTTTGAAGCATTTTTTCAGCTCTTAAACTATCTCTTCTATGGATTAATTTTACTTTAGATGCAAATTTTGTAAGGAACATTGCTTCTTCAACCGCTGCATTACCTCCTCCAACTACAGCAACTTCTTTATTTTTAAAAAAGAAACCGTCACAAGTTGCACAAGCAGAAACTCCAAATCCTCTAAATTCCTGTTCTGATTTTATATTTAACCATCTTGCTTGAGCTCCAGTAGAAATAATAATGCTATCAGCAGTATATTTCTGACCACTATCACCAATCGCTTCAAATGGTGAACATTTTAAATTTACAGATCCAATATGGTCTTCAATCATTTCAGTTCCAACTGCTTTTGCTTGTTCTTTCATTTGATCCATTAACCATGGCCCCTGAATAACTTCAGAAAATCCTGGATAATTTTCAACATCAGTTGTCGTTGTTAATTGTCCTCCTGGCTCAGATCCATAAACTAAAATAGGATTTAACATTGCACGAGCAGCATAAACTGCTGCAGTGTATCCAGCTGGACCTGATCCAATTATTAACACTTTTGTGTGTTTAGTTGGATTTTGACTCATATGAAAGCTATATAGTGATTAATGACTAAATTAAAAGGTATTTTATTAACTCAAGGTATGCATGGCATGATAAGCCAGGTAGAAGGTTTGGCTAAAGCTTTAGATATAGATTTTACACACCATAAGGTTGAACTAAATAATTTTTGGAAAATTGTTCCTCCAAAATTAACTCCAATATCACAAAACGTTTATAAAAAAATAAACGAGTCTGATTTTGATGTAATTATTTCATGTGGAAGAAAAAGTGTTATTCCTTCAATCCACTTAAAAAGTATTTCAAAAAAAAAAGTTTTAAATATTCATATTCAAGATCCAAAGGTAGATTTTAATCATTTTGATTTTATTATTGCTCCCGAACATGATGGAATAAGCGGTGCAAATGTGATTAAAACAAAAGGTGCAATTCACTACTTAACGGAAAATGAAATTGAAGAAAATAGAAGTTATTTAAATTCATATATTAAACAGGACAATAGAAAAGTTTGGTGTTTGATAATGGGTGGTCCTACAAAATATTATGATTACTCAACAAAAAATATGAAGCATATCTTCTCAATTTTTTACAAACTATTGAAAAAACATGATTTTCAACTTGTGGTGATACCTTCAATTAGAACGCCATTAAATACCATACACTATGCAAAAGAGTTTTTTGGAGAAAATCACACTGTGATTATGAATGTTGATAAAAAAGCCTATCTTTCAGCTCTAGCAATTTCAGAAAATATAATTGTTACATGTGACTCCAGCTCAATGATATCTGAAGCTGCTTTAACTGGAAAACCAATTTATGTCGCAAATATTTTACCAAAAAGAAAAGACATTAGATTTCAGAATTTTAGAAATTTATTCAGAGAATTAAATATTACTAGAAACTTAGGTGAAGAAATTGAAAATTGGAACTATCAAAAATTAGATGAAACGAATAGAGTAGCAAAAATTATTAAAGAAAAAATATAACCCTAATGTCATTTTTAAATTCAATTAAAAACAATTCAAAAGAACATAATTTTCCATTTAATCATTGGGAGTATAGTGATGCTTTGTCTGAAGAGGCAATTGATGAAATAGTTAAAGCTGACATACCTGATGTCAGTAAACATAATCTTAACTATGATGGAACAAGAGCAATAGATGGTGGAGCTGCAGAATTTAGAAAAGGTATAGCTTCAGGAGGAAAAGCAATAAAGTTTAGATGTTTTATTAATAAAGAAAACTCATCTCAATTTCCAAATTTAGTAAAATTTATAAATGAACTTCAGTCTAAAGAAACATATGAAACAATTTCTAAAATGATAAATAAAGATTTATCAAATTCATATGTTAGGGTTGAAGTTATATGTGACCGAGAGGGTTTTTGGTTAAAGCCTCATTGCGATATAAAAGAAAAACTTATGTCAGGTTTAATATTTGTTAATAAAACAAATGAATCTGAAGATTTAGGAACTGATTTTTACAATGAAAAATTAGAAAAGGTTAAGACACTTCCTTACAAACATAATTATGGTTATCTTTTTACTAGCGGACCAAATACATGGCATGGTATGGAGAAGAAAAAGATCGTTAAAGAAAGACGATGTATTCAAGTAAATTATGTTACATTTGAAACTGATTGGAAAGTAAATTCTTAAACGTCCTGAAGAGAAGTCACTTCTAATTTTTTTGTTTTTAGTGATCTAATTGCCTCTAAACATGCTTGAGCAGTAGACATATTTGTACAATATGGAACTTTATTTTTAAGTGTTGCTCTTCTTAATGCTATAGCATCACTTAATCGATATTCAGTGTTTCCACCTCCAGTATTTATCACCAATGCAATCTTTTTAGAGTCTAAAACATCAACTATATGAGGAGTGCCACTGCTAACTTTATTGATTATTTTACATTTCATACCATGTTTTCGAATATATTCAGCAGTTCCTCTAGTAGCACATAATTTAAACTTAAGTTTAAGAAGTTCTTTAGCTAAATCTATTCCCTCATCTTTGTGACTATCTTTGAGAGATATAAAAGCTAATCCTTGTTTTGGTAATGAGTTAGCTGCTGCAATCTGACTTTTGGCAAAAGCCATTCCAAAATTCCTATCAAATCCCATAACCTCCCCAGTTGATTTCATTTCAGGCCCTAACAATAAGTCACTGTTTGGAAATTTATTAAATGGAAATACAGCTTCTTTAACTGCATACATACCTTTAGATTTGTCTTTTAAATTAAACTTAGATAGCTTTTCACCAGCCATTACTCTTGATGCAATTTTAGCTAGAGGAAGACCTTTTGCTTTTGATACAAAAGGAACTGTCCGACTAGCTCTTGGATTAACTTCAATTACATAAATTTCATCTTTTTTTATTGCAAACTGAATGTTCATGAAACCTTTTACATTCAAAGCTATCGCTAATTTTTTAGTTTGATTTTCAATTTCTTTAAGAAGGTACGGTTTAATTGATACAGGGGGTAGGCTACACGCCGAGTCTCCTGAATGAATTCCAGCTTCTTCGATATGTTGCATAATTCCCGCAACGTGAACCTGTTTTCCATCTGATATGGCATCCACATCTACTTCCATTGCATGATCGATAAATTTATCAATCAAAATTGGATTTTCTTCTGCAGCTTTAAAAGCCTCTTCAACAAATTTTTTAAGTTGATTTTTTTCATGAACAATTTCCATTGCTCTTCCACCTAAAACATACGAAGGTCTTACCATTAATGGTAATCCTATTTTATCTGCAATTTTTATTGCCTGATTAAATGTTTTTGCAATTCCACTCTCCGCTTGCTTAAGTTTTAATTTGTTTAATAAATTTCTAAATCGGTCTCTATCCTCCGCTAAATCGATAGAGGTATATTGTGTTCCTAAAATTGGAAGTTTGTTGTCATGTAAAAATTTAGCAAGTTTAATTGGAGTTTGTCCACCAAACTGAGCTATCACTCCTATTAGGTTTCCTTTTTCTTGTTCTTTTTTAATTATATTAAATACGTACTCTTCTTTTAAAGGTTCAAAGTATAATCGATCACTCGTATCATAGTCTGTTGATACTGTTTCAGGGTTACAATTAACCATGATAGTTTCAAAACCTGCATCTTTTAATGAAAAACTTGCCTGACAACAGCAATAATCAAACTCAATTCCTTGACCAATTCTATTTGGTCCTCCTCCAAGAATAATTATTTTTTTCTTATTTGATGGATCAGCTTCACATTCAGAGTTAATTGAAAAATTTCTTTGATAAGTTGAGTACATATATGGAGTAAAAGATTTGAATTCAGCTGCACAAGTATCTACTTTTTTATAAACTGGAAGTATTTTAAGTGCTGATCTTTTTCTTCTTACAATTTCTTCAGACGTTTTAGTTAATTCCGAAAGTTTTTTATCTGAAAATCCTATTGATTTTATTTTATTAAATTCTGCAAAATCTTTAGGAAGTCCTTTGGTTTTTATCTGTATTTCACAATCTACTATCTCCTTAATTTGTTCTAAAAACCAAGGATCAATTTTTGATAAATTGTATATTCTTTTTAAGTCTATTTTTTTTCTAATTGCTTCAGCAACTAGTAATATCTTATTTGGAATTGTTTCTTTAAGTTTCTTTTCAATTTGCTTTTTATTTAAATCAAAAATTCTGTCTAAACCTGAAAAACCAGTTTCAAGAGATACCAAAGCCTTTTGTAAAGATTCTTTAAAGTTTCTTCCAATTGCCATTGCCTCACCTACTGATTTCATTGATGTCCCTAAAGTTGCAGGAGAAGTAGAAAATTTTTCAAATGTAAATCTTGGAATTTTAGTTACTACATAATCTATACTTGGTTCAAATGATGCAGGAGTAACTTTAGTTATTTCATTTTTTAATTCATCCAAAGTATAACCAACCGCTAATTTTGCAGCCACTTTCGCAATTGGAAATCCAGTTGCTTTTGATGCAAGTGCTGATGATCTTGATACACGTGGATTCATTTCAATGACAACCATTCGACCATTTTTAGGATTGATAGCAAACTGAACATTTGATCCTCCAGTTTCAACTCCAATTTTTCTCAAACATGCAATAGATGCATTTCTCATTACTTGGTATTCTTTATCAGTAAGTGTAAGAGCTGGTGCAATTGTAACTGAGTCACCTGTATGAATCCCCATTGGGTCTATATTTTCAATCGAGCAAATGATGATACAGTTATCTTTCTTATCTCTTATAACCTCCATCTCAAATTCTTTCCAGCCCTCTAAACATTCTTCTACAAGAACTTGGCTTACTGGAGATTCATGCAATCCATTTTTAACAATTTTAAAATAATCTTTTTTAGTTTTAGCTATACCCCCACCAAGTCCACCAAGTGTAAAAGCAGGTCTTATAATTGCTGGTAATCCAATTTTTTTTAATACTTTTGATGCTTGATTGTTGTTATTAACAATTTCAGATTTTGGTAAATCCAAACCAATATCTATCATATTTTTTCTAAATTTCTTTCTATCCTCGGCATTAGAAATTGCTTTAGAATTTGCTCCTATCAATTCAATTTTGTATTTTTTTAAAATTCTTTTTTTCTCTGCTTCCATTGCAAGGTTAAGTGCAGTTTGTCCTCCCATTGTTGGTAGAATTGCATCTGGTTTCTCCTTCTTGAGAATTTTTTCTAATACATTAAGTGTAATGGGCTCAATATAAGTTTTATCAGCAACATCTGGATCTGTCATAATTGTTGCTGGATTTGAGTTTACTAAGACTACTTTATAGCCCTCATCTTTAAGAGCTTTACATGCTTGTGTACCCGAATAGTCAAATTCACATGCTTGTCCTATAATTATTGGACCAGCTCCTACAACTAATATTTTTTTAATATCTTTTCTTTTTGGCATTTTTTTTCATGTTGTTAATAAATTCTTGAAACAAATAAACGCTATCTTGAGGTCCTGGATTAGACTCTGGATGATATTGAACTGAAAAAACTGGTTTATTTTTTAGTTTGATGCCTTCAATACTATTATCAAACAAAGATTTATGTGTGACCTCAATATTTTTAGGTAATGTTTGTTTAACTACTTCAAATCCATGGTTTTGACTCGTTATCTCAACATTATCATGAATTAAATTTTTAACAGGATGATTTGCTCCTCTATGACCAAGTTTCATTTTCTTTGTTTTACCACCTAATGCTAATGCTAAAATTTGATGACCCAAACAAATACCAAAGATTGGTAAATTTTTTTTAATTAGATCTTTAATAATTTGTATAGCATATTTCCCTGTTGCAGCTGGATCACCAGGACCATTTGATAAGAATATTCCATTTGGCTTCATACTTAATATTTTTTGGGCACTAGTTTTACAGGATACAACAGTAACTTTACAATTAAAGTCAGAGAAATATCTTAGGATATTTTTTTTAATTCCATAATCAATTGCAACAACATGAAATGAGTTCTTTTTATTTTTTTTATATCCAAGTTCCTTTTTCCATGTTTTAAGACCTTTCCAAATATAATTTTTCTGGGTTGAAACTACTTCCGCGAGATCAAGATTTTTTAATCCACTCCATTTTATTGTAGAGTTGGTCAATTTATTAATATTAAATTTTCCTTTTTTTGAATAACTAATAGTACCTTTGGGGGCGCCTTTGTCTCTTATAAAATTTGTAAGGCTTCTGGTGTCTAAGCCAGTAATTCCAACAATTTTATTTTTCTTTAGCCAAGAGTCTAAATGTAGAAAAGATCTATAGTTTGAGGGAGATGTTATTTCTGAGTTAATTATTACTCCTTTTGCCCAAATTTTATCAGACTCATGATCCTCTTTATTAGTCCCAACATTTCCTATATGAGGAAAGGTAAAGTTGATAATTTGGCTCGCATATGAAGGATCAGAAATGATTTCTTGATAGCCTGTTAAGGATGTATTAAAGCAAACTTCGCCTGTGGCTTCTCCTTGATATCCAATTCCAATTCCTTTAAATACTTTTTTATTTTCAAGAACTAAAACGCCTGTATTGATTTGTGATTTTGTTTTTGAGTTAGTTTTTTTTGCTTTTTTCTTCAATTACAACTCATGAGTTAAAGGTTAATACAATAATTGCTTTATTATCGCAACAGAGATGTAATATAAAATTGTAAAAAAACAATTTTTCTTTTGAAGAATTTTTTCTTTAAAGTAGATTAAAAAATTATGTCATTAAAACAGACCATCGGAAACGAATATAAAAATGCTTTAAAATCTAAAGATAAAAATAAAATATCAACCTATAGGTTAATATTATCTTCGATTAAGGATTTGGATATTGTTAACAGATCAGGCCCTAACAAAAAAGAAACTGATGATGAGGACATTAAGAAACTTTTAAAAAAAATGGTTAAACAACGAGCCGAATCGATCGATATTTATAAAAAAAATAATAGAACAGATCTTTTAGAGGTTGAGCAAAATGAGTATGATATTTTAACAAGTTTCCTACCAAAGCAGCTTAGTGAAGACGAGACTAAGAAAATTTGTGCAGATGTTATTTCGAAAATTGGAGCAAATTCATTAAAAGATATGGGAAAAGTTATGGGCGAACTTAAAAAAACTCATGCAGATGAAATTGATTTTTCTAAAGCAGGATCAATGATCAAAGAATTGTTGAACAAATAATGAAATACCCAAAAGAGTATCTTGATGAAATTAAAAATAGGTTGAAAGTTTCAACAGTAGTATCAAAAACTGTTTCCCTAAAAAAAAGAGGTAAAGAATTTGTAGGTTTGTCACCTTTTAAAAATGAAAAAACACCTTCGTTTACTGTTAATGATGAAAAAGAATTTTATCATTGTTTTGCAACTTCAGAACACGGGAATATTTTTGACTTTGTGATTAAAACTCAAAATTTTAAATTTGGCGAAGCAGTTAAATATTTAGCTCAATTAGCAGGTATGCAGCCATATATGTTTTCAAAACAAGATGAAGAAAGAGAGAAAAAATGGAATGAGTATAAATCTATTTTTAGTAATTATGTAGATTTTTATCACAATGAGCTTTTAAAAAATGAAGAATATTCGATTGCTAGAGATTATTTAAAAAAAAGATCACTAACTAAAGATGAAGTAAAAAAATTTAAAATTGGATATATAGAAAAAAATCCAAGTTTTTTTGAAAAATTAAAAAAGGATTATAGTGAACAAACTTTAGTAGAAACTGGTTTATTCTATTTAGATGAAAAAAAAAAAATTTATGTCGAAAGATTTAGAGGTCGATTAATTTTTCCAATCAATAATATTTCAGGTCAACCAATAGCTTTGGGTGGAAGAGTAATTGAAAATTTAGATTATTTAGCCAAATATATAAATTCGCCTGAAACAAATTTTTTTAAAAAAGGATCAAATTTATATAATCTGGATCTAGCAAGAAAGCTTGCTAATAAGATTGATCATATTTATCTAGTTGAAGGATACATGGATGTAGTAGGTCTAAGTAAAAATGGAATAGATAATGCAGTAGCAAATCTTGGTACGTCTTTAACCGATAAGCAAATTTTAACTTTAAACCAATTTTTTGATGATATCATAATTTGTTTTGATGGAGATGAAAGTGGATATAAAGCTGCTGTTAGAGCGGCTGAAAATTCTATAAAGGAACTAAAGCCTGAAAAACAAATTTCTTTTTTATTTCTACCAGATAAAGAAGATCCAGATAGCTATGTAAATAAAAATGGTAAGGCTAATTTTCTAGATTTTACAAATCATAGCAAATTACCAATTCATCAATTTATTTTTAATCATTATAAAAAACAAACTAAAAATAATCCTTCATCGATGGCTATTTTTGAGAAAAAATTGAGAGGAATTGCAAATACAATAAAAGATGATTTTATTAAAAAATATGTTTTGGAGTATTTTTTAGAAAAAATTGCTGAGTTAACACCGCATTCTAACCAAAATAGTAAAAGATTTTATTCAAAGAGAACAAAATCTTTAGAAAGTACAAAAAGATATATTAAAGAAAGTCAGTCTTTAACTGGTGTCGAATTAAAAGAGTTTTCTTTATTATATTTGGTCATAAATAAATTAGATTTGTTGCAAGCAAATATTCATTTAATTGAAAATATAAAATTATTTACAGAGTTTAATAAAAAAATATTTGAAATGATTATTGAAAAACTAAAGTCTGGTTCCCAACACACAATTAAAGATCTTAATTTGGATGTTCAATTAACAGAAAAAATTAACAAATTTGCTCCAATCAAA
>CACKXG010000026.1 GCA_902604035.1 uncultured Pelagibacteraceae bacterium | reverse complement strand
GGTGGTGAAGATTTTGATAATGCTGTTGTTGACTACTTAATTTCTGAATTTAAGAAAGATAATGGAATTGATCTTAAGTCAGATAAACTTGCTTTACAAAGATTAAAAGAAGCTGCAGAAAAAGCAAAAATTGAATTATCTTCTGCAGAACAAACAGATATAAATCTACCTTTTATTACAGCAGACAAAACAGGTCCAAAACATATTAATTTAAAAATGACTAGAGCAAAACTTGAGGCTCTAGTTGAAGACTTAATAGCTAGAACTATGCCTCCATGTAAAACAGCTCTTAAAGATGCAGGAATTACTGCTAGTGAAATTGACGAAGTAGTTATGGTAGGTGGGATGACTAGAATGCCAAAAGTATTAGAGGAAGTTAAAAACTTTTTTGGAAAAGATCCTAACAAAAGTGTAAACCCTGATGAAGTAGTTGCTATGGGTGCAGCTATTCAGGCAGGTGTTTTACAAGGTGATGTTAAAGATGTACTTTTATTAGATGTAACTCCACTATCACTTGGTATCGAAACACTTGGTGGCGTTTCTACAAAACTGATTGATAAAAACACAACAATACCAACTAAAAAAAGTCAGGTATTTTCAACTGCAGAAGATAATCAGCCTGCTGTATCTATTAGAGTTCTACAGGGCGAAAGAGAAATGGCTGCTGACAATAAAGCTTTAGGAAATTTTGAATTAGTGGGTATTGCGCCAGCACCAAGAGGAGTACCTCAAATTGAAGTTACATTTGATATTGATGCTAATGGTATCGTAAATGTTTCAGCAAAAGATAAAGGAACGGGTAAAGAACAAAAAATTCAGATCCAAGCTTCAGGTGGACTAAGTGATGAAGAAATTGAGAAAATGGTCAAAGATGCAGAAGCTAATAAAGAAGCTGATAAAAAGAAAAGAGAATCTGTTGATGTTAGAAACCAAGCAGATACTCTAATTCACTCTACTGAAAAGAATTTAAAAGAGCATGGATCAAAGATTTCTGATGCAGAGAAAAAAGCAATTGAGGATGCATCTACTGCTATAAAAGAAGCCTTAAAGGGCGAAGATATTGAAGATATTAAAAAGAAAACTGAAACTTTAGTTCAAGCTTCGATGAAACTTGGAGAAGCAATCTATAAATCACAACAAAGTGCAAAACCAGAGTCTGACAAAGATGATGGCGGAGATGATGCAGGTAAAAAAGACGAGAATGTTGTTGATGCTGATTTCGAAGAAGTAAAAGACGAGAATAAAGAAAAAAGCGCTTAAATTGACATTTAATTGTCTGGGGTAATTTGATGGCTAAAAGAGACTATTACGATGTCCTTGGCGTTAATAAAAGCGCAAGCCCTGAAGAATTAAAATCTGCATATAGAAAATTAGCAGTTAAATATCATCCTGATAAAAATCCTGGAGACGCTAAAGCTGAAGAAAAATTTAAAGAAGCCAGTGAGGCTTACGGAATACTTTCAGATAAAGAAAAAAAACAAAACTATGATAACTTTGGTCATGCAGCTTTTGAAAATGGTGGAGGTAGACCTGGTGGAGGTTTTGGTGGATTTAGTGGAGCAGATTTTTCAGATATTTTTGAGGATTTCTTTGGGGATTTTGGTGGTGGTGGAAGATCAAGAAATAGACGATCAAATAACAGAGGTTCTGACTTAAGATATGATTTATCAATTTCTCTTGAAGAAGCTTATAGTGGAAAAAAGCAAGACATAAAATTTTCAACAACAGAACAATGTGGAACATGTAAGGGAAATGGTTCTAAACCTGGATATTCGCCTGACAGATGCTCATATTGTGGAGGTAATGGTAGGATAAGATCTAACCAAGGTTTCTTTACTGTTCAACAGACATGTCCTCAATGTAATGGAAATGGTGAAGAAATTACTAACCCATGCAATGATTGTAATGGACAGGGTAAAAAACAAGCTTCAAAAAAAATATCTGTAACAATTCCAAAAGGTGTAGATGATGGAACAAGAATAAGACTTGCAGGAAAAGGTGAAGCCGGAACCAGAGGTGGAGCAACTGGAGATCTTTATTTATTTATTAATGTTAACTCTCATAACTTATTCAAGAGATCTGATGAAAATTTATTTTTTGAATTTCCACTTTCTTTTGCTGATGCTGCTTTGGGTACAACTATTGAAATACCCACAATTGACGGAGGAAAAGCGAAAATAAAAATTCCTGATGGTACTCAAAACGGAAAACAATTCAGATTAAAGGGTAAAGGAATGCCGTTTATGAGAAGAGGAGATTTTGGTGATTTGTATGTTCAAGTAAAAACTGAAGTACCAGTTTACTTGAATAAAAAACAAAAAGAACTACTTGAACAATTTAGAGAAATCGAAAATGATAAGTCAAATCCAAGTATTAAGAAATTTTTCCAAAAAGCAAAAGATTTCTGGAAAAACTAAAAGACTAATCTTCTAAAAAAGGTTAATATTAGCTTAATGAAAAAAATTAATTTGGCTATTTCCGGTTGTATGGGCAGGATGGGCCAGCAATTAATTAAATCTTCAAAGAAAAATAAAAACTTTAAACTGGTTACACTTACAGAAAATAGATCAATAAATAAAAAGTTTAATGGAATTAAACCTGAATTAAATTCTGATAATGCCTTTAAAAAAACTGACGTAATTATTGACTTCACAATACCAAATTGTACGCTTGAAATTCTCAAAATAGCATCAAAACTAAGGAAAAAAGTAGTAATTGGTACAACTGGATTTACTAGAAACCAAGAAAATCTAATAAAAAAATATGCAAAAAAAATACCTATTTTAAAAGCTGGTAATATGAGCTTAGGTGTAAATTTATTAATGTATTTAACTGAAATTGCATCAAAATCATTAAATGATGAATACTTAAGTAAGATATTTGAAGTACACCACAAACATAAAAAAGACTACCCATCTGGTACTGCGTTAATGCTAGGTAAAGGAATTTCTGATGGAAAAAATAAAAATTTATATAATTTAATTGGAAAAAAGTTCTTAAATAAAAAATCTTTTCCTTATGGAAAAAAGATTAATTTTAACTCAATTAGAAAAGGCGAAATTATTGGTGAACACGAAGTTAAATTCTCAAATGGAAAAGAAATAATTTCATTAAACCATGAAGCTTTTGATAGAGCACTTTACTCAGATGGAGCTTTAACTGCCTGTAAATGGTTGATGAAAAAAAAACCAGGCTTATATTCTATGAGAGATTTGCTTTACTTTTCATAATGAATGAAAAACAAAAAGCAAAAATCATAATTAAAACTCTAAATAAAATTTATCCTAAAGCACCTGTTCCTCTAAAAAGCAAAAATACTTTTACACTTTTAATTTCTGTGCTGCTTTCTGCACAATGTACTGATGTTAATGTTAATAATGTAACAAAGGATATCTATCCTAAATACTATAAACCGGAACACTTTGTAAAATTAGGAAGAAAAAAAATTGAAAAATTGATTAAAAAAATTGGTATTTTTAGAGTAAAAGCTAAGAGCATTTACTTAATGTCAAAGCAATTGTTAGAGAAACACAAAGGTAAAGTTCCTAAAACCTTTGAAGAACTTGAAAAATTACCTGGTGTAGGACACAAAACTGCAAGCGTAGTAATGTCTCAAGGCTTTGGATATCCAGCTTTTGCGGTTGATACTCATATACATAGACTTGCGCAAAGATGGGGTTTAACAAATGGAAAAAATGTAGTTCAAACTGAAGAGGATTTAAAAAGAATATTTCCTAAAAAAACCTGGTCTAAACTTCATTTACAAATAATTTTTTATGGTAGAGAATATTGTAAAGCTAGAGATTGTTATGGTTTAAAATGCAAAATTTGCACTACTTGCTACCCAAATAGAAGAAAAACTGTTATTACCAAAAAAGCTTAATATGAAAGTTTTAGGAATAGGAAATGCAATTGTTGATGTCATTTGTAAAGTTGATGACAGCTTTATTGTGAAAAATAATCTCACAAAAAGTACAATGAAATTATTTTTTGATGAAAATGAATTTAAAAATTTATTAACAAATCTTAAAATCGAAAAAACAGTTTCTGGAGGTTCAGTGGCAAACTCTATAGTTGGATTATCACAGCTTGGAGATGAAGTTGGATTTATAGGTAAAGTTTCTGAAGATAAATTTGGGAGTAAGTACGAGGAAGGTTTAAAAAAAGAAAATGTAGAATACTTTTATTCTAAAAAAAAAGAGGAATTACCAACTGGAACATGTTTGATATTGGTAACACCAGACTCAGAAAGAACAATGTGTACTTTTTTAGGAATAGCAGGAAAAATAAACGAAAATGATGTTAGTTCGGATGCGATTGAAAAAAGTGAAATAATATTTTTAGAGGGTTACTTGTGGGATGAAGGAGAACCCAAGAAAGCATTTGATAAAGCTATAAATAGTGCAAACAAAGTTGCAATGTCACTATCTGATCTATTTTGTGTAGATAGACACAAACCTCATTTTTTAAACCTAGTTAAAAACAAGCTTGATATAACCTTCGCTAATGAACAAGAAATTACCTCATTAATTGAAGCGAAAAATTTTAATGAAGTTATAAGCTTTTCAAAACAACTTAATAAATTAGTAATTGTTACTAGAGGTGAAAAAGGAGCAATTGCAGTTAATGGTGATGAAGTTATTGAAAGCGATGTGAAGAAAAATCTAAAAATTATTGATCTTACAGGTGCAGGCGATCTTTTTGCTGCTGGTTTTTTACACGGGTACATTAACAGACTAACTACAAAAGAGTGTCTTGAAAAAGGTACTGAAATGTCATCCAAAGTAATACAACAAATTGGGGCAAGACTTTAACTCAAATTTTCTTTCTTTTAAAACTACCTTTGCCTTTTTTAGGCTTAACTATTTTTGGTTTATACTTTTTAGTAAATAAATCTTTAGCTATAGGGTTTTTCTTATTTAATTTGATAGCCATTTTTTTCACTAATTATGAAATCTTTATCATTAAATGTGTTTAGAATTTTTTTTCTTAATCGATAAATATGAGTTTCAACAGTATGGGTTTCTATATCAGACTGGTAACTCCAAACCTTTTCCTGCAATTCATCAATACTAACAGGTTTATCTGATTTAGATAAATAAGTAATTGTATTAATCTCTTTCTCAGTTAATTTAAGCTTATTATCTTTTATTAATATCTCTCTAGAATTAAGGTCTATGATATAATTATTTACTTTTACCTTGGACTGGCTGTTGAATTGTAATTTTAAAAATTCAATATTTATCTTTTCAATTAGCTTAAAAATATTGATTGGTCCGTTATCTAAAACAAATTGATTATCAATAACTGAATATTTTTTATTAGAAATTACTAAATTATTAGTAAAATTTTTGACGGAATTACTTAAATAATTCTCGTTATCTGCACAAGTAATCTTAAAATTTAAATCTAAATCAAGTTCTTCAAGAATTTGATATAATTCATTAAACTTATATATTATTAAATTTTGACCACTCACAAAAAGAGAATATGACAATTTTAGTAAAAAATAAACATACTCTTAAAATAGATGAATTTAAGTTTAAGTGTTGTATTGGAAAAAATGGTTCTACAAAAAGCAAGAAAGAGGGAGATAAAAAATCGCCAAAAGGGACCTTTGAAATTGAAAATCTTTATTTTCGAAATGATAGAATAGAAAAGCCATTAACTTTATTAAAATGTATACCAATTAAAAAAAGTATGGGTTGGTGCAACGATATTCGTTTTCCAAGAAAATATAACAGAATTTTCAAGATAGAAAGAAGAATAAAACATGAAAAGTTAAAAAGAAAAGATTATAAATATGATTTACTTATCCCAATAAAATATAACTTTAAAAAACCAGTTACCGGTCTAGGTAGTTGTATTTTTATCCATCTAACTAAAGATTATAAGCCTACGGCAGGATGTATTGCTTTAAAGGAAAAAGACTTTTTGATTTTGCTTAAATTAATAAAAAAAAATTCAAAAATAAAAATCTTTTAAGATCTTTGACCAAAAATACTAGATCCAATTCTTACATATGTTGATAAATATTTTACAGCAGTGAGATAATCTGAGGACATTCCCATACTTAATTCTGTAAACCCAAGGTCTTTATTCAATTTGTTCATCTCTTCAAAATAACTTTCTGGATCAAAGTTTATTGGAGGGATACACATTAAACCAATCAAATCTAAACCAATTTCTTTACAATATGAGGCTAGTTGACCTGTTTCAATTTTATTTACTCCTGATTTTTGATTTTCATTACCAATGTTAACCTGCAAAAATATTTTAATTTTTTTATTAATTTTATTTTGTTCGTCTGAAATTTTTTTTGCCAATTTTTGACTATCTACAGAATGAATATAATCAAAAATTTGAACAGCATGCTTTACTTTGTTAGTTTGCAGTTTTCCAATCATGTGTAATTTTAACTTTGAATTAGTTTTTTTAACCTCAGCCCATTTTTCAACGGCCTCTTGAACTTTATTTTCACCGTAATTTATATGACCATGCTCAATAAGTGGTAATATTTTGTCTAATTTAAATGTTTTAGATACAGCAATAATTTTAGGGTGATTAGAAATATTTAATTTATTAATTTGTGCTTTGATATTATTTTCAATGTCTAATAAATTTTTTACAATATTGTGCATATAAATATGATTCAAAAATATTACTTTATTAATAAATTTGACACAAATAATATAGATAAACAAGATAAACAAACCGCTATAATTTACAGAAACTATTTAACTAAAGCTCCTGACCAAACTCTTATTTTGAAAATTAAGAAATATTGTAAAAAAAAGTCAATAAAGTTTTACCTATCAAATAACATTAAGTTAGCAATTAAACTTGATCTAGATGGTGCTTATATTCCTTCTTTTAACAAAAGTTTAAAACATTTAGCCTACTCTTATAAAAAAAATTTCAGAATTATTGGATCAGCGCACAACCTTAGAGAAATTAGGACTAAAGAAATTCAAAATGTTAAGAAAATTTTTTTATCTTCATTATTTAAAAAAAATAAAAATTTTCTAGGGATAAATAAATTTAAATTACTTTCTAAACTTACCAAAAAAAAGATTGTTGTGCTCGGTGGAATTTCTAAAGAGAATATAAAAAAACTTTCTCTATTAAAAAAATCTGAATTTGCTGGTATATCTTATTTTGAATAAAAAAAAGGCCCCAAAAAAGGGGCCCTTTTATAAATTTGATCTAATTTAAATTAGAATGCAAACGAAGCACCTAAAGCCCAAACTTCTCTGTCTTCAGTTGCTGTAGTTGTGTATGAAACGTTATCACCAGTAGCTGATGAAGCTGTTAATGTCATACCACCTGCAGTGTAAGAAACTTTAATTCTTTCGAATTCTGCGGCAACGTTAGTTGATGATAATACACCAAATTCTAACTCCTCAGTTCCGTAAGAAATTGAAAGCCCATCACTTACTGTGTAAGCAACGCTGTACGCTTCAGTTTTTTGATCTCCAGCTGCAACTGCATCATCGTACTCAGATTCCATTGCTGCAACAGTGATCGGACCGTAAGCATATTTAACTGCCATTACAGTGTGATCTGCTTCAGATGTAGCATTGTTGTTATCGCTACCTACTGCGTAAGTTAATGTTAAACCTTCAACACCAGTGTAAACTGCACCGAAAGCTGTTGAAGAATCTGCATTACCATTACTTGGTGTGTAAGAAGCTGTTAACGCTAATCCATCCATCATAGATGGGAAAGCATAGCTTAATCCACCTGCACCACCTGGTGCTGCTTCTGGCTCATCTGCTGCTGCTTGGAAAGCATCCCAAATGTTACCAGATGGAGTACCATCTAATGCACCTGACGCAGAACTCATACCTTCACCATGCATTGTAATAGAACCGAAAGAATCAGAACTTACAGTTACAGAGTGAGAGTCAAATGGAGCGCCCGCTAATGAAGTAGTTGCGTTACTAGTAGCACTTACACCGTTATCACCTTGGTCTAGTACGAAAGATACTGATACGTTTAGACCATTATCTAACTCACCACCACCAGTGAAAGTTAATTGGTTATCCATAGAAAATGATTTACCAGCGTTTGCAGCACCACCATTGATGTGCTCTAGGTACATTCCTGCTGAACCTGCAACTGATATCTCACCAGCGTTTGCAGAAAAAGCAGCAAGTGAACCTGCTAATGCAGATAAACCTACTTTTTTTAAGTTGTTCATATTAATTACTCCTTGTTTGTTGTTATTATTAATAATAAACAGATGGTATTTATCACTATTAGCCACATTTTTTGTGGATTTAGATTTTTTTTTGATAAAAAAAAGCTAAGTGTTGCATAATTACATCACTTTTTTCGTTATTTTTTGCTATTTTTTAGATTTTTTAGGAATATGTTGTGTTAAATACTTGCTTAAAAAAAACAATATGTATTCAACTCAAGCTTTAAAAAATCTGATATTTTTTGTCTTGATAAGTCTATTTTTATTTTCATGTAAGGCTATTAAAAATTTACCTGGCGCCGATGCGAGAAAATACTCCTATGACGAAAAAGAGAGGGTAAAAAAGAACTTAGAAGAAGGCAGGGGATTTAGACTAAATAAAGCAACTATTGGCGGCTTCACAGGTGGTGGTGCATTTGATTTTGCAAGTTCGAATGAATTATGGAAAGCTTCCCTCGATGTGATTGACTTTATGCCGCTTTCTTCTGTGAATTACAGTGGTGGTATTATTATAACCGACTGGTATTCAGAAAATCAAAATCCAAATGAGAGTGTTAAAATCACGATTAGGTTTTTAACTAATGAAGTTAGATCTGATGCTCTTGATATAAAAATATTTAACAGAAAATGTTTGGATAATTTATTAAATTGTAAATTTACTCAAACAGATGGAATTTTAGTAACTGAATTAAAAAAAGAAATATTAAAAAAAGCAGCGTTATATAAAGAAAATAAAGATAAAAAAGAAAAAAATAACAATTAAAGTGTTATCCTTAAATAAACTAAATTAATTACCGAATTACCGTGGAAAGATACAATTTTAAATTAATAGAAGATAAATGGCAAAAGCTTTGGGAAGATGAAAAGACTTTTTCTACAAAGGTAAACAAAAATAAAAAAAAATTTTATTGTCTCGAAATGTTTCCTTATCCATCAGGTAAAATCCATATGGGTCATGTAAGAAATTATACTATAGGTGATGTTCTAGCTAGATATAAGTCTTTACAAGGTTTCAATGTGTTGCATCCAATGGGATGGGATTCTTTTGGTATGCCTGCTGAAAACGCTGCACGTCAAAATAATTTAAGTCCAAAGAATTGGACTGAATCAAATATTTCTAACATGAAATCACAGCTTAAAAGATTAGGCCTATCAATTGATTGGGATAGAGAAATATCAACATGTTCAGAAGATTACTACAAACATCAACAAAAATTTTTCTTAGAACTTTATGATAAAGGCCTTGTTTACAGAAAAGAACAAGATGTAAATTGGGATCCAGTTGATCAAACCGTGCTAGCAAATGAACAAGTTATTGATGGAAAAGGTTGGAGATCAGGTGCAAAAGTTGAAAGGAAAAAACTAAATCAATGG
>CACKXG010000025.1 GCA_902604035.1 uncultured Pelagibacteraceae bacterium | reverse complement strand
CAGAGGCTGCTTCTTTAATCCCTACTCCGTCTAATCTAATTACTTTTTCATTTGTTGTATTTGCAGGAAAATTCGCATCAGCTAATATTAATTTTTCACCATGACCCATAGATCTTAAATGAAAAAGCAAATCAGGGCTTAAAACTGGATCAATTTTAATAAGCATAAATTATTATATTACATAAAAAAAAAGGGTGGAATTAAATTCCACCCTTTTTTTAAAGTATATATCTATTGATTATTTAAAATCGTTAGCGTTTTCTTTTGTTACTAATTGTGTTCCTGTATCAATGTTTGGATCAATACTTCCACCATTAGCTAATTCTAGAGCATATTTAACTCCATATGCACCCATGTTGTAAGAAAACTGTGCAATTGTTGCTGTCATTTCTCCTTTTAAGATACTCGTAGCTGCATCTGGAGTAGCATCAAAACCTACAACAATAACATTATTCATATCTGCATCTTTCAGAGCTTGCATAGCGCCTAAGCCCATATTATCGTTTGATGCAAATATTGCTTTGATGTTTGGATTTTTTAAGATAATTGACTCCGTTACAGATCTTCCTTTTGCAGTATCCCACTCAGCAGTTTGAGTTGCTACAATATTTAGACCACAATTTTTGAAACCTTTAATTGCACCATCTCTTCTAAGCAAAGCTGTAGATTGAGATTCAATACCAGTTAAAATTGCTACATCTGAACCTTTTGGAGTTTTATCACAAATAAATTTAGCAGCTAACTCTGCACCATTCATGTTGTTGGTTCCAATAAAAGTTACTCCTTCATTAATTCCTTTTGTATCCACGAATACAACTGGAACACCACTTTTAATTGCATCATCTACGATTGGAGCAAAAGCATTTGGATCTCCTGGCGCTAAAGCTATTGCATCAACACCTTTTGCTAATTGGTCCTCGACTTGGTTAATCTGAGCTTGTACATCACCTTCTTGCGGTGGTGCAACCAAAACTAAATCAACACCTAATTTAGCTGCTTCTTCTTTAGCTCCTTTTTCTACAGATGCCCAAAAAGGATTACCTGATCCAGGTCCTTTAATGCTGAATAATATTTTTTTTCCAGCAAATGCCCCTGTTGAAAAACTTGCTAATAGAAAAACAGAAGTAATAATTACACTAATTATTTTTGTTAAGTTTTTCATATATTTCCCCTTAGTTGTTTTTTAAAATTAAATTTAATCGAAATTTTAAAAAAAATTCAACTGTTAATAAGAACAGTTCTAAATAAGGTAAAAACAACTAATACGTGTAAATTATTTTCTTGTTCCAATATCTCTTCTTAGTACATCAATATAAACAGCTAAAACTATAATTGAGCCAATTAACACTTGTTGCCAAAATGAACTTACATCCATTAAGTTTAATCCATTACGAAGAATACCCATAATCATAACTCCAGCAAAAACTCCAAGCACAGTTCCTCTTCCTCCAAAAAAACTTGCTCCACCAATAATACAAGCAGCAATCGCATCGAGTTCTGATTGAAGACCAGCATTTGGATATCCTGAGTCTGTTCTTCCAGCTAAAATCAAAGCACCAATACCAGATAAAAAACCACACAAAGAATAAACAATAATTAATATTTTATTTACATTTATTCCTGAAGCTCTAGCTGCATTTGGATTTCCTCCAATTGCATAGATCCATTTACCAGTTTTACTCTTATTTAAAAAAATCCAAAAAATTATATAAACAATTGCAATTAATACTAAACTTACAGGTAAATATTGAGATTTTTCTAACCCTAACCATTGAAGATCAATTCTTCCATGTCCCAAATATCTTACTTCATCTGTAAAACCACTAATAGGAGTACCACCTGAAATTAAATTTCCCGCACCTCTAAATATATAAAGTGTGCCTAAAGTCATTATAAAAGGATGAGGCATCCGTAATAAAGTAATACCTAAACCATTAAATAACCCACATAAAAAGCCTGCAATCAATGGTGTAAGCACCACAATGAACCAGGGGGCTCCTGCTTTTGCAACGACAGCTAAAATCATAAGAGATAACATCATTATAGAGCCAACAGAAAGATCAATTCCTGCTGTTACAATTACCATAAATACTCCTAGGGCTAGCATTGATTGCCAGGATATTTGTTTAAAAACATTGGTTACATTTCTCCATGAAAGAAATACATCTGGTTGTAAAATATGCATTACCAGAATCATAAGAACTAACAAAAGAAGTATTCCATACTTTTCAAAGTATGGAATTAACTTTAAGTGCAAACTTTCTATTTTTTTATCTTTATCTTCCATATTATTTTTTACCCATGATCCATCCAATAACTTCGTCTCTTGAAGTATTTGAAAGACTAGCTTCTGCAAAATTAGTTCCTTGGAATAAAGCCATAACACGATCACAAACTGTAAAAATATCGTCCATTCTATGACTTATCACAATCACTCCAACACCTGTTTTTTTTAAACTATTAATAAGATCTAAAACTTTACCTACTTCTTTTATTGCTAATGCTGCAGTCGGTTCATCCATAATTACTACTTTAGCATTAAAGGCTGTTGATCTTGCGATTGCCACAGCTTGTCTTTGACCACCTGAAAGTTCCTCTACTTTTTGATCGGCACTTTTTACATTTATTTTTAGCTTGTCTAAATGAGCATTAGTTAACTCTTTAATTTTATTAAAATCTAATAGTTTTAAAAATCCTAAATTTTTTGTTGGCTCTCTTCCTAAAAAAATATTTTCACCAATAGGTAAATTACCTGCTAAAGCAAGATCTTGATAAACCATTTCTAAACCTAAATTTTGAGAGTCTCTTGGACTTTCTAATATTTCTTCTTTGCCTTGGAAAAATAAAGAACCTGCGCTTGGTTTATAAAGTCCCGACAAAACTTTCATTAAAGTTGATTTTCCTGCTCCGTTATCTCCAACTACACCCAAACATTCTCCAGCATGAACCTTTAGGTTAACATTTTCTAATGCAGTAATAGTTCCAAAATATTTTGTTATTCCTTTAGCTTCTAAGAGTGGATTGCTAGTTGACGACATAATTTATAAAATTATTAAAATATCAATTAATTGCAACTGGTTTTGAGGCCAATAACCCTACTGTTTTCAATTTAGCTTGTTTGCAAAATTTTGGTTTTAAATTTTTTGAAATTAGATGCATGTCCTTTAAAACTATATCCCCCATACTATAAAAGGCCTCTGTTAAAGCTCCTGCTCTATGCGCAGAAAACAAAATGTTTTTAACTTTCCTAATTGGGTCATTTTTTCTCACTGGTTCTTCAGGAAATACATCTGTAGCTACATATATATCTCCCTTTTTAACTCTCGTGATCAAGTCCTTAAAATTTACAACTGCTGCTCGACTCATCAATATGAATAATGAGTTTGTTTTCATTTTATTGATTAAACTTTTATTTACTAAATTTTTGTTTTTGGTTGTTACTGCTGCTAATACATAAATAATTTCGCATGTTTTAAACATTTTATTTAAGCTAACTGGATTAAATCCAAAGCTTTTGATTTTATTATTTGATAACCAAGGGTCAAAAACATTTATATCTTTAGTAAATGGTAGCAACATTGGGTATAAAGATTTTGCTAAATCACCAAATCCTAATAATCCAATTTTTTTTCCTGATAAAAGTGATGCTTTTAAGTTACTTTCTAATCCATATTTTTCTTTACCTTTTACAAAATCAAAATGAGCATTGTGAATATTCCTTAATAGAGAAAGTGTCATTCCTAATGCAATTTCAGCGACAGGCTTTGAAAATACTGGAGAAGTTGCGATAACATGTATTCCCTTTTTAGCACAATAAACATAATCAACGTTATTCATAAAATTACTTTCAACATTAATTATTGCTTTTAATTTTTTTGCTTTTGACAAAATTTTTTTATCTAAATCTGGTTGACCCATAATAAAAGTAACATTATCAATATATTTTTCATAAAATTGTCTTTTGTTTTTGTTAGGTGCAATTAAAACCTTATATTTTGATTTTAATTCTTTTAATTTTTTTTTAGTAAAAATAAGATCTAAGGTTCTTGGGAAAGGATCAGATATAACAATTGGTTTTTTCATTAATTGTATAACAAACTTATTAATTCATAATTTTTTTAATTTCTTCTAAAGTAAATGGTTTTGGTTTCTTGCATGTTGTTTTTATTTCTTGTGGAATACCAGTTTGTGAAGCTCTCATAGTAGAATCAATTATATCTAAAACATGAAGAGATAGTTCTCCATTACATCTGTGCTCTAAATTATTTTCAATTGCATAAGCCATTTCTGATAAACCAGCACCTCTATAATTTGCGTTAGTAGGTGACTCATTTGCCCTAGAGCTTTGACTCTTTATATTAATCTTTCCTAGAGGCATCATATCAGTTTTATGTTCTCCCCAATTACCACCAGCAGTCACTGAAACAAAAGCTGATCCACCAAACATATTTGGATCTGGAACAATTATTGACCCTTTGTTTCCATAAAGTTCAATATGATTTCTTTGATGAGCTACAACATCAAAAGATAAAGTTATTTGAATTATGCAATCATTTTCAAATTGTATAGTTGCTAAGTAAGTTGTTGGTGTTTCAACTTTAAATTTTTGACCTTTTTTTGGACCAATTCCAATTTCTCTTTCTTCAAAAACTTTTGTACACCTTCCTTGAGCCTGTTTTGCCGGACCAATTAAATTTACTAGTGCTGTCAAATAGTATGGCCCCATATCAATAACGGGTCCACCTTCATTTTCCGCAAACCAAGACTCTGGGTTTGGATGATAAGATTGTACACCTGGAAAAGCAAATATAGCATTACCTAATTTAATGTCCCCAATGACACCATTATCAATTAGCTCTCTAGTTTTTTGAATACCGCCACCTAAAAAGGTATCTGGCGCGTTTCCTATGTAAAGATTTTTTTTATTAGCAAGTTCAACTAATTTTTTTCCATCTTCAAAATTAACTGCTAATGGTTTTTCAGCATAAGAATGTTTTCCATTTTCAAGAGCCAATTTAGAAACTTGATAATGTGCACCTGGTATTGTTAAATTTAAGATTATTTCAATTTCTTTATCTTTTAAAAGCTCATCAACCGTTACAGCCTCAATGTTGTAGTGAATTGCACATTTTTTAGCAGCATCCATGTTTATATCTGCACATTTGACTATTCTTATATTATTAAAGTACTCCTGGGCTCTAAAATAGGTTTCAGAAATATGACCACAGCCAATTAGACCGACTTTAAAAATTTTACTCATAAAGGTTTATACACCTTGTCTTTGTTTGCCTTTTCCTTCTTTATAAAGTTTTAAAGCCTCTTCATTTTCTTTAGTTTTAGGAATTTCAAGTGTTGGGCTGTCCCAAAAAGCAGAACCCTCAACCCACTTATAAGCATGAGTTTTTATTGAAATAACGTATGTTACATCAGATGCTTTTGCTCTCTTAAATGCAGCTTCAAGATCTGAAATTGAATTAACATGCTCAGATTTAGCTCCCATACTTTCTGCATGTTTTGCAAAATCAACATCAACTAGTCCAGGAGTATTAGAGCTCTTTAATAAGTTGTTATATTCTTTTCCACCTTTAAACAATTGAAGTCGATTGATAACTGCAAACCCTCCATTATCACAAACTATAATTATTAATTTATTTTTTGTAATAACTGATGAATAAATATCTGTGTTATTTAGAAGATAAGAACCATCTCCTACAAAAGAAATTACTTCTTTATCAGGATTAGCCATTTTTATTCCAAGTGCTCCTGAAATTTCATAACTCATACAACTAAAACCCCACTCTGTTTCATGAGTATTTAATTCTCTAGGTCTCCAAACTTGAACAACTTCACCAACCAAACCTCCTGCTGCAGTAACAGCTATATCTGTTGGGTCAGAGTTTCTATAAATTGCACCAATTACCTGAACATAACTTGGTACTTCTTGATTTGTTGGCGCACTCTCTTTATCTATATGTTCATTCCAAGATTTGAGTTCAGTTTGAGATTTTTTATTCCATTCTTCTCCAGCTTTCCAACTGCCTAATGCTAGTGAAAGCTCTGTTAATGAAACTTTAGCATCTCCAATTACTGCTTGCGCTAAATGTTTATTAGCATCAAATCTTGATACATTTATTGAAACTAGTTTAAAATTTTTGTTTTCAAAATTTGCCCATGATCCAGTTGTAAAATCTGCAAGTTTGGTTCCAACTGCAATTGCTAAATCTGTTTCTTTTGCTAATGTATTTGTATTTTTTCCACCTAAACCGCCAATCTGGCCTGCAAAATGAGAATGATCTCTTTTCATTGTAGAATATCCCATTACAGTTTGAGTGACTGGTATATTATGTTTAATCGCAAATTGACTTAACTCATCCATTGCATCTGAGTAAAAAACTCCACCACCAGAAATTATAATTGGATTTTTTGATGACTTAATTTTTTCTGCTGCCTCTTTGATTTGAAATTCATCTGGTCTTGGTCTTCTGATCGCGTGGACTCTTTCCTTAAAAAATTCTTCAGGATAATCAAAAGTTTGACCTTGTATATCTTGACTTAAAGCGATACATGCAGGACCACAATCTGCAGGATCTAACATTGTTTGAACTGCTGCCGGAAATGATTGAATAATCTGCTCTGGTCTTGTTATTCGATCAAAATATCTTGTAACTGGTTTAAATGCATCATTAGCTGTAATTCCAGGGTTATTAAAATGCTCAACTTGTTGCAATACTGGATCTGGCATTCTGTTAGCATAAGTGTCTCCAGGTAAAAATAAAATTGGTAATCTGTTACTCATAGCAACTGCAGCAGCTGTAACCATATTTGTTGCCCCAGGTCCAACAGAGGATGTTGCTACAAAGATTTGTTGTCTTCTTTTTGCTCTAGCATAACCAATTCCTGTAAGAGCCATATTTTGTTCATGGTGCCCTCTATATGTTGGAAGTTCTTTTTGATTTTCCTCTAGTGCTTGACCTAGACACGCTACATTTCCATGTCCAAAAATTCCAAAGACACCTGGAAATAAAGGTTCTTTTTTGCCGTTAATTAATATTTTTTGGGCAATTAAATATTTAACTATCGCATGAGCACATGTGAGGGTAATTTTTTTCATAAATATGTTTATCTTTTAATATGTATAGTGTTTATATATAATTCTATTTATAAATTAAAAAACCTTATTAAGTAAACTTAAAAATAAATTCTATGTACGAAAAATTTGGACAATTCATTGACGGTAAATGGCAACAAGCTGAAAAAAAAGAAACTTACGACGTAATCAACCCTGCAACAGAAGAAGTAATTGGAAAAGCATCAAAAGCTTCATCTATTGAAGTGCAAAAAGCATTAAAGTCTGCAGAAAAAGGTTTGGAAGTTTGGAAAAACACTGCACCATGGCAAAGAGCTTACGTGCTTAGAAAAATTGCAGACATGATGAGAGAGAAAAAAGATGTTATAGCAAAATGGTTAACTCTTGAAGTTGGAAAACCTCTTGCAGAAGCAGTTGGTGAAGTTGGTGGTGGAGCCGATATTTTTGAGTGGAATGCTGAAGAAACAAAAAGAATTTATGGCCAAACACAACAAAGTAGATTTCCAGATACTAGAGTTCATGTTTATTATCAACCCGTGGGAGTTGTTGCAGCATTAGTTCCTTGGAATTTCCCAATAGTTTTAGCATCTAGAAAAATTTCTACTGCCCTAGCTGCAGGATGTTCAGTAATTTGTAAACCAGATGTAATTACTCCTGGTGCTGTAATGGAATTAGTAAACATTTGCAAAGAAGCTGGAGTACCAGATGGTGTTGTTAGTCTTTTGTCAGGTGATCCTGCTGAAATATCAAATGAATTAATGGAATCGGATATAATTAAAAAAGTTTCAGTTACTGGATCAACTAGAGTTGGTAAAATTATTTTAAAAAAAGCAGCTGATAAAGTTCAAAGAGTTACTATGGAGCTAAGCGGACACTCTCCTTTTATTGTATGTGAAGATGTAGATATGAACAAAGTAGCTGATATAGCAATAACTGGTAAATTTAGAAATAACGGTCAGGTCTGTATTTCACCTAATAGATTTTATATCCAAGAAAACAGAAAAGAGGATTTTGTTAATGCTTTTATTGAAAGGGCAAAAAAATTAAAAATAGGAAACGGTATGGACGAAGGTGTGGATCTTGGACCTTTAACTACCGCTAAAAGATTGGAAGAAATAGAAAAACTAGTTGAAACTACTAAAAAGGAGGGAGCTAAAGTGTTGATGGGTGGACAAAGACCTTCTGGCTTCAATAAAGGATACTATTATGAACCAACAGTTTTTGACGATGTTAAAGATAATTTTACAATAATGAAAGAAGAACCTTTTGGTCCTCTAGTGCCAATTTTAACTTTTAAAACTTTTGATGAAGTAATTGAAAGAGCAAACGATAATGACTTAGGATTATGTAGTTATTTATACACAAACTCTATGGATAAAGCTCACATTGGATCTGAAAAATTAGAGTCTGGTTGTGTTGCAGTCAATACTGGAGTTGTTGCTATTGCTGAGGCACCTTTTGGAGGAATAAAACAAACTGGTTATGGTCGTGAAGGTGGTTCAGGTGCGATAAAAGATTATCTAAATGTGAAATATACTCACATGGGATTAAAAATCTAGAAAATGAGAAAAAATAAAATCAAACAAATGATGAAGGAAGGCAAACCTGTTATTAACGGTTGGTGTGCGATTCCAAGTACAGCTTCTGTTGAAGCAATGGCTCATCAAGGTTGGGACTCTTTAACTATTGATATGCAGCATGGTTTAGTTGACTACAGTAATGCGCTTCCCATGCTTCAGACAATATCAACCACAGATGTAACTCCTTTAGCTAGAGTTAATTGGAACGAACCAGGTCAAATTATGAAAATTTTAGATGCTGGATGTTACGGAATTATTTGTCCGATGGTAAGCAATAAAAAAGAGGCAGAGAATTTTGTTCAAGCTTGCATGTATCCACCTGATGGTTACAGAAGTTTTGGTCCTATTAGAGGTTTAATTTATGGTGGAGCTGATTATGCAGATCACGCTAATGAAGAAATACTAAAATTAGCAATGATTGAAACAAAAGAATCTTTAGAAAATCTTGATGAGATAATGTCTACACCAGGTGTTGATGGTATTTATATTGGTCCAGCAGATTTAAGTTTAGCAATAGGTGAAAAACCTGGTTTTGATAGGTCAGAGTCTACAAAAGCTTATTCTGAAATTTTAAGAATTCTAGAACATGCTAAAAAAAATAATATTTTCGCAGGAATTCATAATGGTACTACAGAATATGCTGCTAAGATGATCGAAAAAGGTTTTGATTTTGTAACTATAGCATCTGATTTAAGAGCTTTAAGTGCTGGCGCTAAAGCAACAGTAGATAAAATGAAGGGTTCTTTATCAAAAAAAGACGACAATTCTACTTACTAATCAAGTTGGTCTAAAAATTTATCAAATTGTTTTTTTTCTAAATTAGAAGATTGTTTTTTTCCTGGAAATTCTCCATTCATTGAATCTTTTTTAAAAGCCTTCAGAGCCTTTACTCTTTCTAGTTTAATTTCATTTCTAAGTCTTAATAAATTTCCATATGCTTTTGAATGTCTTGGGGGATTTTCTGTATCGCCACAGATATCTTCCATAAATAAATACATTACATCAGCTTTTTTACCTGAACCCAATGAAACAGTAACTATATCTGTACGCTTTGAAATTTCACCCATTA
>CACKXG010000024.1 GCA_902604035.1 uncultured Pelagibacteraceae bacterium | reverse complement strand
TTGATGGAAGAATTGTAGTCTTAAGAAAATCTGATCAATCAAATAATCTTGTCCAATATCATAGTGATATCAGGTCAGATAAAATTGAAAAATTGAAAGCAAATAAAAACGCTGCAATGTTGTTTTATGATAAAGATGAAAAAATACAGGTAAGATTAAAAGTTGAATGTACGATTAATCACAATAATGATGTAACAAAAGAATCTTGGGCTAGAACACAACATATTAGTAGAAAATGTTATTTAGTAGATAATGGTCCTGGAACTGAGTCAGATTTACCAACCTCTGGACTAAAACCAGAATTAGATAATTTTGATTACACTAAAGAACAAAGTGAGGAAGGTTACAAAAACTTTACTGTCATTCAATGTAAAATTAAAACTATGGAATGGCTTTATTTGGCAGCTAAAGGACATAGAAGAGCTAAGTTTAATTTGGAAAGTAATAAAGATACCTGGTTAGTTCCATAGATGGTTACTGGATATATATTTACAGCATTTCTTATAATTTTAGGATTAGCTGTAATGAAATTTGGGAGTATTTATTTTAAAAAATTTAAAGAGGGTAAAACCAAAATTAAATCTAAGTTAAGTGGGCAATTATCTTTCTTAATTTTATTTATAGTAATAATTGGATTGATCATTTATTCGGTGAACGATCTATTATTTAATTAAACTAATTATTCTTTCAAACACCTTTAATAATTATATTTGTACCTTCGGAATTATCTAATCTTATTTGTTTAATTGGTTTGTATTCTTTAGAATTGTACCATTCTAATGCTTTTTCATATGTAGGAAATTTAAGAATAATAATTCTAGGAAATTTTGTCTCACCATCAAAAATTTGAAATTCACCAGCTCTTACTAAAAATTCTCCACCAAATTTTTTTACGAGCGGCGTAACCTTTTCAACATATTCTTTATAATTTTCTGGATTAGTTACTTTCAATTGAGCTATCACGTAGCCTGCTGGCATTTATCTCCTTTAAAAAATTGATTTCGAATATTTTTTCCAATTATCTTGGTAATGTTTTGTGTTTTCAAATACTGCTTTTTTTTCTTCCTCTGAAACTTCTCTAATAACTTTACCTGGTGAGCCAACAACCAAAGAATTATCTGGTATGATTTTATTTTCAGTTATCAAAGCTTTAGCTCCAATAATACAATTCTTTCCAATATTAGCTTTATTTAAGATAACAGCTCCAATCCCAATTAAACTATTATCTCCAATGGTACATCCATGAAGCATAACTAAATGTCCAACAGTAACATTTTTTCCTACTTTTAAAGGACATCCAGGATCTGTGTGTAATACGCTTCCATCTTGTACATTAGATCCTTCACCAATATGAATATTTTCAATATCTCCTCTAAGCACTGCATTAAACCAAATACTTGTATTTTTTTCTAAAGTAACATCTCCTATTATTGTAGCATTCGGTGCTACCCAATTTTCGCCAGAGTTTTTTGGTTTTTTATCTTTTAAATCATAAAACATAATCTATATATTTTACATTATGCCTATACAAACTCCAATATGTGATTTTGGTCAAAAAGCTATTCCATTTGAATTAAAATCTACTGATAATAAAATTCTTTCTTTAAATGATATCAAAGGTGAAAATGGAACTTTGATAATGTTCATTTGTAATCATTGTCCATATGTAAAAGCTATTACAAAAGAATTAGTTGAAGATTGTAGTGAATTAAACAAAATTGGTATCAACTCAGTTGCTATCTGCTCAAATGACTTTGTTAATTATCCAGACGACTCATTTGATAACATGATCAAGTTTTCAAATGAAAATCATTTCAATTTTCCTTACTTGCATGATGAAACTCAAGAAATTGCTAAAGCATATGATGCTGTATGTACTCCAGATTTCTTTGGCTACAATAAAAATCTAGAACTTCAATACAGAGGACGATTAAGAGAGCTTAAAAAGTTTATTCCAGTTAAAGACGGAGAAAGTGATCTGCTAACAGCTATGAGACAAATAGCTGAAACTGGAAAAGGTCCTGAAGATCAAATACCCAGTGCAGGCTGTGGTATTAAATGGAAGTATGATTAATGTATCTAATTGTTACTAGATCATTCCCACCTGAGCTTGGTGGTATGCAAAATCTAATGTGGGGCCTTTCAAGAGAACTGTCTAAAAACTTTATGATAAAAGTTTTTGCAGATTATATAGAAGGTCATAAAGAATTTGATGAGCAAGCCTCTTTTTCTATAGAAAGAGTTGGAGGAATTAAATTGCTTAGAAAATATAGAAAAGCACAATTAATTAACGAATATATTAAAGAAAATAAAATAGATGCTGTTATTGCTGATCATTGGAAAAGTTTAGAACTTATTAAAACTTCTAAGAAAAAATACTGTTTAATTCACAGTAAAGAAATCAACCATCCTAAAGGTTCTAGTCAAAATAAAAGAGTGGTTAGCGTTTTAAATAATGTTGAAAAAGTTATAGCAAATTCTCAGTTTACAAAAAATCTAGCGATAGAACTTGGTGTTAATGCAAATAAAGTAATTGTAATAAATCCAGGTGTGGATCCTGCTGAAGAATTAAATAAAAAAACTTTAGATAAAGTTGAAAGTATACTTAAAGTTAAAAATCCAAGACTAATTACAGTTTCAAGATTTGATAAGCGTAAAAATCATGAAAAAATAGTTATGGCTTTGAGAAATTTGAAACAAATATATCCTGACATTGTTTACATTTGTGTTGGATATGGAGAAGAGGAAGAAAATATTAAAAAGCTAGTAAAAGAACTAGATCTTGAAGCACAAGTTATGTTTTTTAAAAATATAAGTAATGATTTAAAAAATGCTTTAGTTTCAAAATCAAATATCTTTGTAATGCCATCCATAATCTATAAAAAATCAGTTGAAGGTTTTGGTATTGCATATGTTGAAGCTGCACAATACGGTATTCCATCCATTGGTGGTAAAGATGGTGGTGCAGCAGATGCAATTGATCATGAAAAGACTGGTCTGATATGTGATGGAAATAATCTTGATGACATTTATTCCTCAATTAACTTAATGTTAGAAAATAAAAAATATTTAGAGCTTGGGAAAAATGCGAGAGAATTTGTGAATAAATTTCAATGGTCAAAAATAATTGAAGAATACAAAAAGACACTAAATTGATTTCAAATAATAAATTAGCAATTTTTTTAATTATAATCTCAGTTTTTTGTGGAACATTAATGTTAACCTTTTTAAAATTAGCTCAAGAAGAAGTTAATGTTTATGTTGCAGGTTTTTTTAGATTTTTATTTGGTTTCATAATTATTTTTCCGTATATGCTAAAATCTAATTTTATAGTGTTTAAAACAAATCATCATAAAAAACATTTTCTTAGAGCGGTTTTAAACTTGCCTTCAATGTTATTATATTTCTCAGCTTTAGTAATGATGCCAATTGAAAAAGCTACAGCTATATCTTTTGTGGTTCCTTTTATAGTAACAATATTGGCAGTTTTATTTCTAGGAGAAAAAATTTACATATACAGGAGTTTTGCACTGGTTTTAGGATTTTTAGGAATGTTAATAATTTTAAGACCAGGAATAATTGAAATTTCTCTTGGAGTTTATATGGCACTTGCATCATCTTTTATGTGGTCAATAGTGATTATAATTACAAAAACTATCGCAAAAGATGATAGTTCGATTACGATTTTATCTTATGGATACACATATATGACAATTTTTAGTTTTATTATTGCGATGTTTTATTGGCAAACACCTAGTTTTCAAACTTTGATTTATTTATTTTTTGCAGGTTTATTTGGTACATTGTTACATCTTTGCATAAATCACGCATACAAATTAGTAGATGTTAGTATGACACAACCATACTCGTTTCTAAGTTTAGTGTTTGCTTCTTTAATTGGATATTATGTTTTTAGTGAAACACCTGATCTCTTCACTTGGATTGGTGCAAGTGTAATATTTGTAGGGGTTATCATTATGTCATATCGTGAAATGAAGCTTGATAAAGAAATTATAAGAAAACGAATAGATATTAAATCTTAATTTTTCTTCTTGAAAGTTTTGTAGATATGCCAAACTACAATTAAAATTGTAGTAGCTAAGATACATGCAGTTAAAGTTCTATCCCATAAAAATTCCCACGAACCATTGCTTAATAATAAAGATCGTCTCAAGTTTTCTTCCATCAATCCACCAAGTACAAAAGCTAATATCAAAGGCGGCATCGGGAAATCATATAATCTTAAAAAAGTTGCTACTACAGCTATTCCAATCATTAAATAAATATCGAAATTATTAAACGACATTACATAAATCCCAGTAACAGAGAAAAATAAAATTAAAGGAATTAAATAATTTTTAGGAACAGCAAGAATTCTAGCTATATAAGGAATGAGTGGTAAGTTTAAAATAAGAAGAATTACCATTCCAATATACATAGACATAATTATTGACCAAAAAATCTCTGGATTAGTCATGTAAAGTCTAGGGCCAGGCTGAACACCAAAACCCAAAAGAGCCCCTAACATTACAGCTGTAGTTCCGCTCCCTGGAATTCCCAAAGTAAGCATTGGCACAAAAGAACCTGAGCAAGCTGCATTATTTGCAGTTTCTGGTGCGGATAAACCATTTACACTTCCTTTACCAAATTTTTCTTTTTCTTCGTCACTAACTACGTTTCTTTCCATTCCATAAGCTAAAAAGGACGCAATTGTTGCACCAGCTCCAGGAAGAACACCAATTAAAAAACCAATTACTGATGATCTTGGAATTGTTTTATACATTTTGGTTCGTTCTTCTTTATTAATCTTAATAGAACCTAATTCAGTTAATGAAACTTGTTTAGCAGCACTGGTTGGATCATTTCTTTTTAAAATAATTGTTAATGCTTCACTCATTGCAAAAGTTGCCATCACAACTAGTACAAAACTAATTCCGTCAGTTAAGTTCATATTATTAAAAGTAAATCTTGTAATGTCAGACAAACTATCTTGGCCAACAGATGCTAACATCAATCCAAGTACTACCATCATCATTGCTTTTAAAAATTGTCCTTTAGAAGAAAAAGCAGCAATCGCTGTTAAACCTAAAATCATTAAAGCAAAGTAATCTGGTGATCTAAAAGATAAACTCACTTTTGATAAACTTGGAGCCATAAATAATAAATAAATTGCAGATAATGTTCCACCTGCAAACGAACTCCATGCAGCAATCGCTAAAGCCTTTCCCGCCTTACCTTGTTGTGCCATAGGATAACCATCAAATGAAGTGGCAACTGTTCCGGGAACACCTGGTGCATTTAACAATATAGAAGAAGTAGAACCACCAAATACTGCTCCATAATAAACGCCAGCCATCAAAATTAATCCTGTTGCAGGATCGAAACCATAGGTAATTGGTATCATCAATGCGATAGCTGTCATTGGCCCAAGACCAGGAAGCATTCCAATGATTGTTCCAAAAAAACAACCAACCATAACCATTAATATGTTTTGAAAAGTAAGTGCTGTTGTTAATCCAATTAATATTCCTTCAATCATCCCATAACTCCTATTGATTGTAAGAATGGATCTCTCAAATATATATCAAGAATGCCGTGTAGGAGATACATAAAGGCAGCAACAAATGGAAAGGATAATAAAAACATTAAAATCCATCTTCGTTCTCCTAAAAAATAATATGACGCAAATAAAAATAAAGACGTAGTTAAAAAATATCCAACTTTTAAAATTGTAGCTCCATAAATAATTGCAATCAGTATAAGAATGCCTGTTTTTTTATACTCTAAGCTTTTATGTTCTACTTTAATTGTATTTGGATCTGGTAGAATAAGTTTTAATCCAGAAAAAAATAATCCTGCATAACCTAAATAGATTGGAAATGTTCGTGCATTAAACGGTGCATTTTCATCAAATGCAAATACTTGAATCTGGTAAGCAGTATATAAATAAAATGCTGAAAAAATAAAAAAGAGCAGTGATATAATTTTTGTAGTATTTATATTCACTGCTCTTATTTCAAATAATCCTAAAGATTATATAACTCCTAGTTTTTTCATAAGAGCTGTCATTTCTTGAGTTTGTTTTTCTAAGAAAGAAACAAACTTGCCTTCTGGATTATATATATTAACCCAAGCATTTCTTGCTCTGACAGTTTCCCATTCAGGAGTTTTTTGTACATCGCCAAGCATTTTTGCAATAGCTGATCTATCAGCATTGCTCATACCTGGAGGGCCAAAGAAACCTCTCCAGTTAACGAATTGTACATCGTATCCTTGTTCTTTAAGAGTTGGTGCATCTGGTGCATCAGAAACTCTTGAAGGCGCAGTGATACCAATAATTCTTACTTGGTCTCTTGCACCCATCAATTCACCTAAACCAGTTGATATTATTTGAGTTTCTCCAGATAAAAGTCCAGCTAAAGCTTTTCCACCAGCATCATAAGGAATGTATTGAACAGCATTCGGATCTGCACCTGCAGCTTGGAAAGCTAAAGCACCAATTAAATGGTCCATACTTCCTCTTACTGATCCTCCAGCCATTTTAACTGAATTTGAATCTTTTTTGTAAGCATCAACTACATCTTTAAAATTTTTGAAAGACGAACTTTTTGCAACTGCGATAGCACCATAGTCACCAATTACACCAGCTATTGGCACAACATCTTTGTAAGATAAAGTTCCACTTCCTTTTACATAACCTTTGTGTCTAGTAATTGATCTTAATACTAATGGTGTTGATTGAACTAAAACTGTATTAGCAGGTTTAGTATTGATCATGTAAGCTAAAGCTTTACCACCACCACCACCTGACATATTTTCAAATGATGCACTTTTTAACATACCAGCTTTTGTTAAAGCTTCTCCAGTACCTCTAGCGGTTCCATCCCAACCACCACCAGCACCACCACCAATTACAAAGTGTAATTTGTCAATTGCTACTGAGCTTGTAGTTGTTGCTGAGAATAATAGGATTGCTGAGAATAATACTGAAACTATTTTTTTTAAGTTTTTCATTATTTATCCCTCTCTAATTTAAAAAATGTAAGTTAATTATAGTCTTAATCTTTATTCAACCTCTAATTAAGTAACACAACTTTTAATTGAAACTATTTTCTCAAAAAAAATATTAATAAAACATAGAATTTTATTTATTTTAAAAATTAAATTTTCACTTAATTGGCTAATACATTTTTTCTTATCTTTTACATGGTTGATGATAGAAGCTTAATAAATGATTAAACATCAAATCAAATCTTATCTTGAAAATGCAAAACAAGTATTTTCAATTAAATTTATTTCTGTTCTAATAATTTCTTTTCCTAGTGCAATTATTGCTGAATATTTTAATATTCCTCTGGCTTGGTTTTTAGGGCCTATGATTATCACCTCAATTGCTGCTTTATCAGGTTTAAAAATTATTATGCCTAAAATTGTATTAAGTTTTATCTTGATAATTTTAGGTTTGCATATTGGAAATTACATAGACCAAAATCTATTTAATCAAATGCTTGATTGGATTTGGACCTCATTAATTATGTTAGTTTACATAATAATTTGTATTTTGGTTGTCGCTAAATACCTTCAAAAATTTGCAAGTTATGGTGAAAAAGCTTCAATATTTTCAGCAGCTCCTGGCGCATTGGGTCCTTTAATGATTTTAGCTGAAAATGAAAAAACAGATTTATCTCAAGTAGCAACCTCTCACTTAATTAGATTAATCATCATAATAACTGTCATTCCATTCATTATAGTTAATAATACTGACAACAATGTTCTGTTAAATGATGACTTCAATTATCTAGCTCAAAATCATTTGAATTTAATTTTACTTATTATTGCATCTTTATTTTTTATTTTTGTTTTTGATAAAATTAGAATTCCTGCTGCTTTACTATCTGGAACATTATTTGCGAGTGGTTTGTTACAAATTACTGATATAGCTTCTTATAAATTACCAGATGAAACAGTAAATTTTTGCCTGCTAATTCTTGGCTCTTCTGTTGGTTGTAGGTTTGCTGAAAAAACTGTTAAAGAGATAGCTAATAATTCTCTTCATAGTATTGTAGCTACTACTATTTTGGTAGTATTAGGTTTAGTTGCAGCTTATGTTGCAACATTTTTTGTTGAGACAAATATTTTAACATTAATATTATCTTTTAGTCCTGGAGGAATTTATGAAGTGGCAGTTATAGCAATTGCATTTGATTTAGACCCAGACTTTGTTGCTTTTCACCACATAATAAGATTACTTTTCATACTTTTCACAGTTCCTGTATTTTTAAGAATAATTGAAAAAATTAAGAAATAATTTCAGAAAGTCTCTCAAAAACTTTTTCCGCAGAAAGTTTAGATAATTCAGGAGCTTGTATTGTTTTAAAATTTTCTCTTTCAATACTTACTTTAAAAGGAGTTGTATGAGATCCAAATAAAGCAATTCCTTTAGATCCTAAGTGTGCTGTCATATGTGCTGGTCCAGTATCATTTGCAACAACAAATGAACTATCTTTAATTAATGTTGCTAACTGAAAAATATCTAAAGCTTTACCATTATCTAAAACACAAAGTGCATTAATATTTGATGCTTCTTTAATTTCACTCGGTCCAGGTGCAATTACTACTTTAAATTCCTTATTTGACTTTTCATTAATCATAGCAATTAACTCATTATAATAAGGCCATTTCTTTGAAGTTAAATGAGGCGAACAAAATGGAAAAAGAAGAATATATTTATCTAATTGATGGTAATTTATTATTTGAGATATGTCTGTTGTGCTCCATGAAAAATCAGGTTTCAAAGTATGATTTGTGTTTATGCCTGAACTTTTTAATTGATAATCAAATCTAGATAGAACAGAGTCTTTATCAAAATCTTCTTTAGTAGTTCCTTCAGGTAAAGTAGTTTCTGTAGAAGACCAAATATCTTTTGTTGCTTTTGGAAATAAAATTTTTTTATAAAATGCTGTTCTACTTGAATTCTGTAGATCGTAAACTTTAGAAAAATTATATTTTTTTATATTTCTCATTAATGAATATAAATAAATCAGATTTAGTCTTGATAATCGCTTATCTAAAATAACATCAGAAATATGTGGATTTTTTTTAAATAAATCAAAGTATGGTTTAGTTGTGAGCAAATAAATTTTATCTCCTTTATGATTCTCAGAAATATCTTGAATTGCACCACAAGCTTGAGCTATATCACCCAAAGATCCATGTTTAATGATTAAAATATTAGACATATTTTTAACAATTTAACATAGTATAAAATTTAATGAATAAAATTATAGTAGAAGTATCGGTTGGTGAGCTTTTAGACAAAATTTCAATCTTAGAAATTAAAAAAGAAAAAATTAAAGACCCTGAAAAACTAAAATTCATATCAAATGAACATTCGATTCTTAAAGATCAATTAGAAAAAAATGTTAAATCTGACGATAAACTAAATAAATTATTCCAAGATTTAAAAGAAATTAATGCCAAACTTTGGGTAATAGAGGACGATAAAAGAGATTGTGAAAAAAATAAGGACTTTGGTGATAAATTTATAAAATTATCAAGAGATGTTCATTTTTTAAATGATGATCGAGCAAAAATTAAATTAGAAATGAATAATCACACCGGATCAATTATCAAAGAGATTAAAGAATATACTAGCTACTAAAAACTTTAGGAAACCAATCATCTCTCATCAAATCTCCTGTTTTTAAATTTATCCCATCAAATGGAGGTGAAGTTGGCCCTCCTCTATCAATATATTTTACATCGTCTCCAATAAATCGCATCGAAAATGCTCTTCGTGATTTAGAAGAATTATTTCCTGTTGAACCATGTACGGTTTTAAAATTAAAC
>CACKXG010000023.1 GCA_902604035.1 uncultured Pelagibacteraceae bacterium | reverse complement strand
CTCAAAGGCTCTAAAAACTTAATAGACTCTGCCCAGAATAAATTCTCACCATGGCCAATAAATAGCCCTTTAAATAGAAAACCAGCAAATACAGCTCCTATTGAAAGAATAAACAATGGAACAAGCATAACTAATGGAGACTCGTGTGTTTCCTCTATCTTGATCTCTTTGTTATTGTACTCACCATGGAAAGTTTTAAATATCAATCTCCATGAATAAATAGATGTTAAAAATGCTGTAATTATTCCGATGCCAGCTGCATAATAACCAGTAGTATTACCTTTTAAATACGCAAATTCTATAATTGCATCTTTAGAATAAAATCCTGATAAAAATGGAAAACCTGTCAAAGCAAGCGTTCCTATTATCATTAAAGCATAAGTATATGGTAACTTTTTCCATACACCTCCCATATTATTTATATTTTGCTCATCTTTAAATGCATGAATTACTGAACCAGATCCTAAAAATAATAAAGCTTTAAAAAATGCGTGAGTAAATAAGTGAAACATAGCAACATTGTATGCACCTACTCCAGTTGCAAAAAACATATAACCAAGTTGGCTACATGTAGAGTAAGCAATAATTTTTTTTATATCTGTTTGAACTAGAGCAATAGTTGCTGCAAAAAATGCAGTACTCATACCAACGATAGTTATAAAATTTAATATTAATGGTGAATATTCATAAATTGGAGAGCATCTTACTACTAAAAAAACACCAGCTGTTACCATAGTTGCAGCATGAATTAATGCAGAAACAGGTGTTGGACCTTCCATAGCATCAGGTAACCATGTATGCAGTAATATCTGCGCAGATTTACCCATTGCTCCAATAAATAAAAATAAACAAATTAAATCTATTGCTTTAACTTCAAAACCTAAAAAGGATAAATTTTTATCTATAAGTGTTGGAATTTGTTGAAAAACTTCTGAATAATTAACGGTTCCAAATAAATAAAATATTAAAAAAATTCCTAGAGCAAAACCGAAGTCACCTACTCTGTTTACAACAAATGCTTTTATTGCTGCAGCATTTGCACTTTCTTTTTTAAACCAAAAGCCAATTAAGAAATAAGAACAAAGACCAACACCTTCCCAGCCAAAAAATAGTTGAATAAAATTATCTGATGTTACAAGCATCAACATTGCAAATGTGAATAATGATAAATAAGCCATAAATCTTGGTTTATGAGGATCATGAGACATGTAACCAATTGAATAGATGTGTACTAAGGCAGATACGGATGTAACAACTACTAACATCACTGCTGATAAAGGATCAATTAACATCGACCAATTTACATCAAGTGAACCTGAGCTTATCCAGGTGGCTATTACAATATTTTCTTCGTATTGGTTTACGATTACTTGATAAAGAACATAAATTGATAAAAGTGCAGAAATTGAAACTAGAACACTTGTTACTATTTCAGAATTTCTATCACCGATATATCTGCCAAAAAAACCTGATATAATTGAGGCAATAAGTGGAAGGAATATAATTGATAGTTCCATAGTTATCCTTTTAACTTATCTATTTCTTCAACTCGTATTGTTCCTGAGTTTCTGAAATATACAACAATGATTGCTAATCCTATGGCCGCTTCTGCTGCTGCAACAGTGAGAATAAATAAAGTAAAGACTTGTCCTGCCAAATCTCCCAAATAAATAGAAAAAGCGACTAAGTTGATATTTACTGCAAGTAATATCAGTTCAATACTCATTAATATAACAATGATGTTCTTTCTATTAAGAAAAATACCAATTACTCCAATTGAGAAAATAACAGCACCTAAAGTCAAATAATGTCCTAAACCTATATCAATCATCTATTTTAACTCCCTTGTTACTTTGAACTTCTAACACCTCAACACCTTCTGCTCTTTCTCTAGATATTTGTTTGATATAACTTTGTCTTTTGACTCCAGATCTTTGTCTAAAAGTTAATACTATGGCTCCAATCATAGCTACGAGTAGGATCATTCCACTTATTTGAAAAACATGAATATAATCAGTGTATAAAATTTGGCCCAATGAATGAGTGTTGCTTACACTTGTATTAGCAAGTGAATTGTTAATATCAAAAATTTCAGGTTTATATTTCCAGCCACCTATCACAATTATAATTTCAAAGAAAATTAATGTGCTTATAATTAAACCAACTGGAATGTGTTTTGAGGTTGATTGACCTGCAAACCATTGATTTTTTTGTTGAGCTACGTTTAACATCATAACAACAAACAAAAATAAAACTGCTACAGCACCAACATAAACTATTAGCATTATCATTCCCAAAAATTCAGCACCAATCATTATGAAAAGACAAGAGATACTTATGAAATCAAGAATTAAGAAAAATACCGAGTGAACAGTATTTTTAGAAGCTGTTACCATTATAGCTGAAACGACAGCAATTATAGAAAATGTATAAAAAAAAATAGCGTGTGCAATCATTTTTATCTATGGATATTGTCAGCTTTAATATTAGCCTCCAAAACATTCTCCCATCTATCACCATTATCTAATAACTTTTCTTTAGTGTAATAAAGTTCTTCTCTTGTTTCCGTTGAAAACTCAAAATTTGGACCTTGTACTATTGCATCTACTGGGCAAGATTCTTCACATAAACCGCAATAAATACACTTCATCATATCAATATCGTAACGTGTAGTTTTTCTACTTCCATCTTCTCTTTCAGCTGACTCGATTGTTATTGCTTGTGCTGGGCAAACTGCTTCACATAATTTACAAGCAATACATCTTTCTTCTCCATTTGGATATCTTCTTAAAGCATGCTCACCTCTAAAACGAGGACTTATTTTACCTTTTTCAAAAGGGTAATTAATTGTTTTTTTTGATTTAAATAATTCTTTTATAGCAATTAACAAACCACCAATGAAGTCAGTCATAAATATAGTTTTAAAAAATCTTGATATCTTCATTATTAATTCACAGGTAAAAGGTTAAAATAAAACAAATAGCTAGCTGTTAATACGACCCAAATTAAAGAAAGAGGAAGAAAAACTTTCCAACCAAGTCTCATTAATTGGTCATATCTATATCTAGGTACTATCGCCTTAACTAAAGCAAAAAGAATGAATAAAAGCAAAATTTTTAATATTAACCATATTGCACCTGGTACTAACGTAAATGGATAAACATCAATTGGGGACATCCAACCACCTAAAAATAATATTGCTCCCATTGCACACATTAATAAAATATTTGCATATTCACCCAACCAAAACATTGCATACATCATTCCTGAATATTCCGTTTGATAACCGGCAACCAACTCTGCTTCTGCTTCAGGTAAATCAAAAGGAGGTCTATTCGTTTCAGCTAAAGCAGAAATAAAAAATATTACAAACATTGGAAATAATGGAATTACAAACCACATATTTTGTTGAGCAATAACAATATCGTTTAAATTCAATGAACCAACACAAAGTAAAACATTGATAATTATTACACCAATTGAAACCTCATAGGACACCATTTGAGCAGCAGAACGAATTGCTCCAAGAAAAGGATACTTGGAATTTGATGCCCATCCACCCATTATTATTCCATAAACACCTAGTGAAGAAACAGCAAATAAGTAAAGAATTCCAACATTAATATCAGCCAAAACCTGAGTTGCGCTAAATGGAATCACAGCCCATGCGATCAAAGCTAAAGTCATCGTGACTATAGGAGCTAGTATAAAAATTACTTTATTTGAGCTAGATGGAATAATGATTTCTTTGAATATATATTTTAAAGCATCAGCTAAAGATTGTAATAAACCAAACGGACCAACAACGTTGGGTCCTTGTCTTTTTTGAACAAAAGCCCAAACTCTTCTATCAAGCCAAACTATCATTGCTACAGAAACAAGAACAGGAACTAGTAAGAATAAAATCTTATAAACTTCTTGAAAAACTATGCCCAAGTATTCCATATTAACCTTCTGTACCTGTTGATTTTAGATTTAATTTTGAGTTATTACATTCAACCATTGTTTTTGATGATCTAGCAATAACATTTGAAAAATAATAGTCTTTTACTTTGATTGTTAAAATTTCATTTTGAAACTCATTTGTAGAATTATTAATGTCATTTACTTGTTTTTCCTTTTGTAAATTTAAATAATTAAACATGCTGCTTTCTAATTCATCTTTGTCATTAAATAATTTTCTATTATTCATAAATTCAGCTAGTTCATTAATTATTTGCCAATCTTCTTTTGCTTCACCTGGTGGATAAGATGCTTTGAAGGCTTTTTGAATTTTTCCCTCTAAATTTGTAAAGTATCCTTCTTGTTCAGTATAAGCAGCGCCTGGTAAAATAATATCAGCAGACTCAGCACCTTTATCACCATGGCTACCTTGGTAAATTATAAATTCATCTTTTTTATCAAATTCTAAATTGTCTTGACCTACAAGATAAACAATTTCAAATTTATGTTCTTTTAAATCACTTATTAAGTTGTTTTCATTATTAATTATTCCAAGATCAATATTTCCTACAGTTGCTGCATCAGTTGATAAAATATTTAAAGAGTTCCATTCATCAGAAATTTTATTATTTTTTGATAAAAATTCTTTTGTTTTATTAAATAAAAATTCTGAAGATTTCAATCTAAGCAGAGACTCACCAATAATAATCATTGGTTTTTTTGAATTAACAATTTCTTTAGATATTTCATGATTTCCTTCAAGAATATTATTTAAAGTTTGCGTTTGACCATCTAAACTTTGATAAGGATAAGTTAAATCACCAACATCATTAAGTGAAATAATTTTTGTATTATTGTTTAAGTAAGCTTTTCTAATTCTAGCATTTAAAATAGTTGCTTCATATCTTGGATTTGCACCTGCTATAAAGATTAAATCTGCTTCCTCAATGCCATTTATAGATGAATTAAATAAATAGTTTTCTCTTTTTGAAGTATTTATGAATCTGTTATCAGATCTTGACTCGTAATTTTTAGTATCAATTGTTCGATCAAAAAATTCTTTAAAAATATAACTAGTCTCCATATTGGTTAAATCGCCAACAAAGCCACATATTTTTTCTTTTGATGTGTTTTCAAATTTAGATTTAATTATTTTGTACACCTCATCCCATGAGGCCTTTTCAAACTTACCGTTGTATTTGATAAATGGAGCATCTAATCTTTGATGTAGAAGACCGTCACAAGCATATCTTGTTTTGTCTGAGATCCATTCCTCATTAATATCTTCATTTATAATTGGAAGTACTCTTTTAACTTCCCAATCATATGTATCTACTCTTACATTTGATCCAATTGCATCCATTACATCAATTGTTTCAGTTTTCTTTAATTCCCAAGGTCTAGCTTCAAATACATAAGGTTTTGATGTTAGTGCTCCTACTGGACATAAATCTACAACGTTAGCAGATAATTCAGATTGCATTGATTGCTCTAGGTAAGTTGAAATTTGCATATCTTCACCTCTCCCAATAGCACCAAGTTCTGGAACTCCCGCAACTTCCGTTGCAAATCTTACACATCTCGTACAGTGAATACATCTTGTCATTTGAGTTTTAATCAATGGTCCCATATTTTTTTCAGGCACTACTCTTTTGTTTTCTTTAAATCTTGATTTGTCTACTCCATAATACATTGATTGATCTTGAAGATCGCATTCACCACCCTGATCACACACTGGACAATCTAAGGGATGGTTGGCTAATAAAAACTCCATCACTCCCTTACGAGCTTTTTCAACTAAAGCAGTATTTGTTTTAATGTTCATACCCTCAGCGGCTGGCATAGCGCATGAAGCAATTGGTTTAGGAGATTTTTCCATTTCAACTAAACACATTCTACAATTACCTGCTATCGATAATTTTTCATGGTAACAAAATCTTGGAATTTCTACTCCAGCTTTTTCGCAAGCTTGAAGAACAGTTAAACCCTCTTCAACTTCAACTTCGATTTCATTTACTTTTAATTTAAGCATTTTTTTTATCCAATAAATGTTGATCTACCAAATATGGAATATTGTTTTTCTTTTGAACAATAGGATCCAAATTGTTTCTTTTCTCAATTTCTTTTTTAAAATGTCTAAGCAACCCTTGAACTGGCCATGACGAACCTTCTCCAAAAGCACAAATAGTATGTCCTGCAATTTGATTTGTAACATCACCTAACATATCTACTTCATCCTTCGTTGCATCACCTTTTGCCATTCTCTCAAGCATTCTCCACATCCAACCAGAGCCTTCTCTACAAGGTGTACATTGACCACAACTCTCATGTTTGTAAAATCTTGCAATCCTAGCCATACATTTAATTATGTCCTGATCTTTGTTAATAACCACAATACCAGCTGTACCAAGTCCACTTTTTTCTTCAACACAAGCATCAAAGTCCATTTTTAAAGTTTCACATCTTTCTTTCGGTATAAGTGGCATTGAAGAACCCCCAGGTATTACAGCCTGTAAATTTTCCCATCCGCCAATTACACCACCAGCATGAACTTCTATTAATTCTTTTAAAGGAATACTCATTTCTTCTTCAACATTACAAGGATTGTTTACATTTCCAGAAATGCAGAAAATCTTAGTTCCAGTATTTTTTTCTCTTCCTAAAGAAGCAAACCATTTAGCTCCTCTTCTTAAAATAGTTGGAACCACTGCAATTGTTTCAACATTATTAATTATTGTAGGACATCCATATAGGCCTATTAAAGCTGGGAAAGGTGGTTTTAATCTAGGTTGGCCTTTTTTACCTTCTAAACTTTCAAGCAGTGCAGTCTCTTCGCCACAAATATATGCACCAGCTCCATAGTGAATATAAATATCTAAATCCCAACCTGTACCAGCTGCATTTTTTCCTAATAATTTTTTTTCATAAGCCTCATCTAATGCTGATTGAAGTTTTTGACCATCAACAAAATATTCTCCTCTAATGTAAATATAGCAAACATGTGCTTGCACTGCGTAAGATGCTATCAAACAACCTTCTATTAACTTGTGAGGTTCAAATCTTAAAATATCTCTGTCTTTACAAGTTCCCGGTTCAGACTCATCACCATTAATAACTAGGTAATGTGGTCTAGATCCAACTTCTTTTGGCGCAAATGACCATTTTAAACCAGTAGGAAATCCTGCCCCACCTCGACCTCTTAATTGAGATTCTTTAATTTCATTAATTATCCAGTCTCTTCCTTTGTCAGTAATTTCTTTTGTATTTACCCAATCACCTCTTTCTTGTGATGAAGATACATCTGAACCTTTATCATTATATAAATTCTGAAAAATTCTATCTTGATCTTTAAGCATTTTTTAAATCCATTAAGGTTTTCCTGTTATTTTCTGGTTCATTATTTACTCTTCCTCTATACGAACCAGGTTTTGGAGTTTCTCCATTTAAAATTTTATCTAAAATATCTAAAGTTTTTTGTTTGTCTAAATCTTCATAATAGTCATCATTAATTTGCATCATTGGAGCATTGACACATGCTCCTAAACATTCAACTTCCATCCAAGAACAGCTTTTATCATTAGATAATTCACACTCATTTTCAGAAATCTTTTCCTTACAGGCCTCAACTAATTGATTTGCACCTCTTATCATGCAGGGTGTTGTTGTGCATACTTGAACAAAGTATTTGCCTACAGGTGCTAAATTATACATTGTGTAAAAAGTAGCTACCTCATAAACTTTAATATAAGGCATATCTAAAAACTTAGCGATGTACTTCATTGCAGCTAATGGTATCCAATTATTATTTTGTTTTTGAGCAATATATAGCAAAGCCATTACAGCACTTTGCTGTTTACCTTCAGGATATTTTGCAACAATAACATTTGCTGCTTCTAATGATGAAGCATTAAATTCAAAACTTTCTGGCTGATCTTTAGCAGGCCTTCTTAAACTCATCTGTCCACCTCACCAAAAACAATATCTAAAGAACCTAATACCGCTGGAACATCTGCTAACATATGGCCTTTGATTAGATAATCCATTGATTGTAAATGTGAAAATCCTGGTGCTCTTATTTTACATTTATAAGGTTTACTTGATCCATCGGATATTAAGTAAACACCAAATTCTCCTTTTGGTGCCTCAACAGCTGTATAAATTTCATCTTTTGGAACTCTATATCCCTCTGTGAAAAGTTTAAAATGATGTATTAAAGCTTCCATTGATTGTTTGATTTCTGCCTTAGGTGGAGGGCTAATCTTGCCATCTAATGATTTAATTGGACCCTTTTCCATTTTAGCCAGACATTGTTTAATAATTGAAACACTTTCTTTCATTTCTTCAATTCTGCATAAATATCTGTCGTAACAATCTCCATTTTTTCCAACAGGAATTTTAAAGTCTAAACTTTCATAGCAATCATAAGGCTGAGATTTTCTTAAGTCCCATGAAACACCAGATCCTCTAATCATAACTCCTGAAAAAGAATAATCTAAGGCATCTTCTTTTGTGACTACTCCTATATCGACATTTCTTTGTTTAAAAATTCTATTATCAGTTAACAAACTTTCTAAATCATTAATTATTTTCGGAAATGTTTCACAAAATTTTCCAATATCTTCCTCTAAACCTTTTGGCAAATCTTGATGAACACCTCCTGCTCTAAAATAATTTGCATGAAGTCTTGATCCTGAAGCTCTCTCATAAAACGTCATTAAAGTTTCTCTTTCCTCAAAGCCCCAAAGAGAAGGTGTTAGAGCACCGACATCTAAAGCTTGAGTTGTAACGTTTAAAATATGACTTAAGATTCTCCCAATCTCACAAAATATAACTCTTATGTATTGCGCTCTAATTGGTACATCTATTTTAAGTATTTTTTCGACCGCTAGTGCAAAAGCATGCTCCTGATTCATTGGAGCAACATAATCTAAACGATCAAAATAAGGAACTGCCTGCATATAAGTTTTGTTTTCTATAAGTTTTTCTGTTCCTCTATGAAGTAAACCAATATGAGGATCTGCCTTTTCAACAACTTCGCCATCTAATTCTAAAATTAATCTAAGAACACCATGTGCTGCAGGATGTTGTGGTCCAAAATTTAAATTTAAATTTTTAATTTTTTTTGTCATTATTCTCAATTTCTTCTTTAATATATTTTGTTCCTTCCCATGGACTTTCGTAATCGAAATTTCTATAGTTTTGTTCAAGCTTTACCGGTTCACTAATTACTTTTTTTTGATCTTCGCTATATCTAACTTCTGAGTGACCAGTTAACGGAAAATCTTTTCTTAATGGGTGGCCTTCAAATCCATAATCAGTTAGTATTCTTCGCATATCGGGATGATCCTTGAAAGATACCCCGTACATATCAAATACTTCTCTCTCCATCCAGTTTGCTGATGGAAAAATGCTAGTTAATGATGGAATAACTTCATTTTCGGCAATTGAATATTTCACAATCAATCTTTGATTAAATTCATGACTTAAAAACAAGTACACTACTTCAAACCTTTGATTTTGTTCTGGGTAATCAACAACTGTTATATCTATTAGTTGTCTAAATTTAGTATCTTGATTTGTTTTTAAAAATATAGCAACATCAACAATATCTTCTTTATCTGTTTCAATATAAATTTGGTTATGTTTAATTTCTGTATTGTTAATTTTGGTAGTTAACTCAGAATTAATTTTTTTTTCTAGATCTTGTAAACTTTTCATAACTATCTAATAAAAGATCCCTTTTTTCTAATTTTTTTTTGTAGTTGCAGTATTCCATACAACAATGCCTCTGCTGATGGAGGACATCCTGGTACATAAACATCTACAGGAACAATTCGATCACATCCTCTTACAACTGAATATGAATAATGGTAATACCCACCTCCATTTGCACAGCTACCCATTGAAATCACATATCTTGGTTCAGGCATCTGGTCATAAACTTTTCTTAAAGCTGGCGCCATTTTATTTGTCAAAGTTCCTGCAACTATCATAACGTCTGATTGTCTTGGAGAACCTCGTGGAGCTGCTCCAAATCTTTCTAAATCATATCTCGGCATAGCCGTTTGCATCATTTCAACAGCACAACAAGCTAAACCAAAAGTCATCCAATGAAGTGATCCTGATCTTGACCAGTTAATTAAATTATCAAGAGAAGTTGTTATAAAACCATTCTTACTAAAATCTTCTGCAAGTT
>CACKXG010000022.1 GCA_902604035.1 uncultured Pelagibacteraceae bacterium | reverse complement strand
ACTTGCCATTTAGAAGCCCTCAAGGTTTGAGATGCTTCTTCCATAGATGGACTGACACTTTCAACAACACCAATTAAAACTAAAAATGCAATAGGGGTAAAAGCAAGTGTTTGGGCAAACCATATTCCAGGTAAACCATAAATCCATCTAGAGGGCTCAATATCAAATCCCCATTCAAGAAACGAACTCACAACACCAGTTCTTCCAAATAAAATTATTATCGCTAATCCAATTACAAATGGTGGGGTGATTATTGGTAATACCGATAATATTCTAATTGTTCTTTTAAATTTAAAGCTGGTTCTTGCTATTAAAAGAGCAAATCCAAAACCCAAAATTGTTGATGAAAAGGCAGTAAGCGTACCCATAGTAATAGTATTCCAAAAAACACCACACGCATAATCGCTATAAAGGCAATCAAGTCCCCAAATTCCTTTATTAAAAATTTTGTCTGAAAAATTACTTATTTCATAACCACCCTCGGTTCCTTTAAAAGCAACGGTAAACATTCTAAAAATTGGAAAAAATACAAAAGTTGAAACTAAAATTATAATACTACCTATACTTCCAACTATAAAATTATCTCCATTCAACCACCCACGTGCTGAAAGACCATGAGTTATATAAAATACAAATGTACAACAAGTTAAAACTGCACCTGAGCCAACACCATATTGATTTTCTATATCACCAAAAATTGATTGTAAGATTTCAAAATTCCATCCTCGAATACCAATGGAAAATCCTTGTAGAAAAAAATAAATAAATCCAATTATTCCTGAGTATAAGAAAATTTTAGAATACAGAGGATTGTTTTGATTTAATTTTAATGTTGTTAAAGGAAAAATTAAAGGAAGTAATATTGGTAAAAGCCAATATTTTTTATTTATAAATACTTGAGGTAATACAGAACCGTAATCTTCTAAAGAATATTCTAATATCCAGTTTATTGAGAAAAACCCGTCACCTGTTACATACCATGGAAAGATTAGGAAGCCCAATCCTCCTATGAGCATCCAACAGATAACGAGTCCTCTCATTAATTCCTAAAATTATCTAGGAATTACAGATACATCGTTATCCCACTTGGATAACAGGCTCGCTCTAGTAGCTTTATCTCCATAAACTTTAAAATTGTAATCAATCAAGTTAATTGTAGATAAATCTGGAGCATCAGGATCAGCTTTTGCTTTAGTATTTGATGGCACTTGCAAAGACTTTCCTGAAGTGAAAACCATAGTTTGTATTGCAGGACTTAATGCCCAGTCATAAAACTTCTTAGCTTCCTTCATGTTTCTTGCACCAGCAATAATACTCATTGATCCAACTTCATAACCAGTTCCTTCAGCAGGAGATACCGTTACAACAGGTAAACCTTTTTTAGTTTGTTTAACACCATCGTGTTGAAAACAAATACCGATTAGGTTTTCACCTCTTCCAGTCGCTTTAATTGGAGCAGAACCAGATTTTGTATATGTATTGATATTTGCATGAAGTTTTTTCATGTAATCCCAACCTTTATCTTCTCCAAAAATTTGAAGAATAGTAGCTAAAGTTGTGTAAGCAGTTCCAGATGAATTTGGATTTGCTACTTGGATTTCACCTTTATAAATAGGTTTTGTTAAGTCCATCCATGATTTTGGAGCTGGAAGACCTTTTTTAGCCAAAAGATCTTTATTATATCCAAAACCTAGTGCACCAACATAAATCCCTACAGATTTATAGTCAGCATTTTTTGCTTGGTTTTGTGCTGCAGGTAATAAATCATCGAAATGTTTTGATTTATATTTTTCTGTTAAATTTTCCTGAGCAGCTGTTAAGTGTGGATCACCTGTTCCACCAAACCAAACATCACCTTTTGGATTAGACGCTTCTGCTTTAATTTTAGCAAAAGTTTCACCACTACTTGCTCTTGTCATTGCAACTTTTGTGCCTGTTTCTTTTTCATAAGCTTGTTCAAGCATTTCACAAACATCAATTTCTACACTGCAATATAAAGTTAATTTTGCTGCAGAAGCTTTGTTTGTAAAACCAAACAATGTTATTGAAAAAAGAAGGACAATAGATGCTATCTTAATTAGATTTTTCATTATTTCCTCTCTCTAAAGTTATATTGTTTAGAAAGTTAATATGTTTTATTAAAAATTGTTACTATTTTATTGTCAAATTCACTTCTAGGTTTAAAATTTATTTTAGTTATTAAATTAAAAATATTGTATAATTTTTTAGGAGGGGGAAGTCATTGGAAATTGTAACTAAGATAGCGCCAATCATATTGGCTCTGATTATGCTAGGCTTAGGCCTAGGATTAAAACTAGAAGATTTTGAAAGAGTATTCAAAAAACCAAAAGATTTTATTGTTGGTTCTATATCTCAATTAATAATTCTTCCAATTGTAGCATACATATTAATTTTAATTTTAAAAACACCACCTGAAATAGCAATAGGGGTTATGATCATAGCTGCAGCTCCAGGAGGTGTAACCTCTAATGTAATGACAAAATTTGCTGATGGTGATGTTGCATTATCAATATCTTTAACTGCTGTCATAAGTTTATTAAGTATAATTACAGTTCCTTTAATTATCTTTACATCTGCAGACATGCTAGGGATAACAGAAGTTTCTCAAAATATTTCAATGACAGGAATAGCTTTAAAAATGTTTTTAGTGGTAACGGTACCTGTAATATTAGGAATGATTATTAGAAAATTTGCTGAAAATTTTATATCTTCTAAAGTTGAAATATTTAATAAACTTAACATAATTTTATTCGCTGTTTTTTTCGTAGCAGCTTTTTATTCAGAAAGAGAAAATTTTATTAGCTTTATAAAACAAGCAGGCCTAATTACTTTAATTTTAAATATTTCAATGATGGTTATTGCCTATTTCATTGCAAAAGCTTTTGCTTCAGGTGTTAAACAAATGAAGTGTATTGCTTTAGAATGTGGATTGCAAAATGGTACGTTAGCGTTATTTGTTTCTACGCAAATATTTGGTACTAATATATTGTATGCATTACCAACAGGTGCTTATGCACTAATCATGTATTTAACAGGTTTTATTTTTATTTATTTTTTAAAAAAATCTAATTAAGGATTGATTATTCTTATTTGATTAAAAACTTTATAAATAAAATAACTTAAGCTAAGCATATTTGCCTTTAATAATTTATCTGTCTTTTTTTTTCTTGAATATTCTTCATTATATGAAATTAATTTCTTTTCATTAATATGAAGAAATTTTCTTTCAATTAAATATTTTAATTTTCTAACAACTGTTGGTCTTGGTATACCAGTAATATCAGCAACAGACATAGCATTAACTCCTCTTTTATCTGAGCCCATAATTTCTTTTCGATAAGTATTCATGTTTGATTTTTTTGGAGTAAATTCCTTATTTTTAATTGCATTGATAAGTATAACCATGCCAATTGAAAAAACTTCTAAATCTTTCAACTCTTCTCTCCATCTCTTTACATAAATAAACCAGAATTTATTAAATTGGTACCAGCAATAAGAGAAATTTTCTTTCATCGCAGATACTATTTCATCAACTGAATAAACTTCAATTGCTAGTTTTTCTTTTTTTAAAATTTTATTAAATTCATGTAATATAGTTGCAATCTCTGTCAGCGTATTAGTTGCTCTAACTGAGTAAAGTGTATCTCTAACAATAAATATTTTTTTACCAGATCTTTTAATTACTCCTAGTTTTTCTAATTCTAAAACTTTTCTCCTGATGCTCTCTTTGGGTACCCCTAGATCTTTTGAAATATCAGAAATGTTAATTTTATTAATTTCGATTGAATTATCCTTGTAAAATGTATTGTAATCAATTTTTATCCCATTTTGCCTGAAATATATAAGGTCTTGATTTATCAAATATATAATGATGATGAACTTATCTATATCTTTGTAATGGTCGTAAGCTCTTACAAACCAATTGCTGGCTAGAGTGTAAAAAGAGGGTGCCAGTGCGGCAAAATTATCTTCAATTACTTTATTGATTACATTCTGATCTATGTGTTCGGAAATGCTAGGTAAAGTATTCATATTTGTGTAAAAAAACCCAATATGAACAAAAGTGAAATTAGAGTCAACCCATTTTGGACAACCCTAGTATGTAAAAATTGAACTAATAATGATTAAAATTAAACTTATAAACGAAGTATGAGTACAGAAAGCTTACATAGAACATCCGAGATTGTAGAGACCCCCTCTCAATATGTCGAAACCCCAAAAAGGGTTAACGTGGATGTTCTAAAGCAAAGACTTCTAGAAGAAAAGAAGAAGGAAAAAGTTAAACGAACAATAATTTTATCATCTGTTATCGTTTCTTTGGGTGCTCTAACGATGTTAACTTATTAAGGTTTCCAAATCTTTCTTTATTATATCCGGTATAGAAATTTCTTTTTTTGAGTTATTTTTATACCGGGCATATTTATTTTGTCCTGGATACATTATTTCCTTAACACCTTTTATCTTAGGAAGTTTTTTTATTGTTTTAATATTATCTTTAATTCGTTGGTTATAATTTTTTTGAAATAAATTTGCTTTAAATGTAATAAATAAATGTCCAATATTTTGTGGACCTGAAAAATCATCAAATGGATCTTTAACTCTTCCTGCGTGATTTCCTCCAGTTAAAACTCCACTTAATATATCTACCATCCAAGCAAGTCCTGAACCTCTAAAACCTGCAATTGGTAATTGTACCCCTGCTAATGCTTTTTTTGCATCAGTAGTTGGTTTACCAAATTTATCTAAAGCAACTCCAGCAGGAATTGATTGATTGTTTCTTGCTGCAACTCTTATTTTTCCTCTATTAATCATTGAAATTGATGTATCTAAAATAAATGGAATTTTAGAACCAGTAGGGGATCCAAAACAAATTGGATTTGTTCCAAACAACGTTTTTAATGCACCATGTGGAGCAACTGCTGGAGGAGCATTTGTATATATCATTGTAATTATATTTTTTTTTACTGCTTGTTCTGCGTAATAGCCTGATAAACCATAGTGACCACTATTTTTAACTGCTACCATTCCTATTCCAGTTTTTTGTGCATGTTTAATTGCAGTTTTAATTCCTAAATCAGCTGCAACAAAACCAATACTATTATTTGCATCAATGTGAGAAATAGAAGAAGAAATTTTTTTTATTTTAATTTTTGGTTTTGGATTAATTACTTTTTTAGAAATTCGATCACAGTACATCTTAAGTCTAGATAAACCATGTCCATATGCACCAACTAATTCTGCGTTAATTAATGCATTAGTAGAAATTAAAGCATGATCTTTACTTAGACCAAATTTTTGGAATATTTTAATGACTTGTTTTTTTAAAACTGGGGTCTTCATTTCATCCCCTTAACATTTATCCTTTTCCACGCCAAGGAATAGTTTTATCAATTATTTTTCTTAATGTAATATCAAATAAAAGACCTAGTAGACCCATAATAAATATCGTTATCCAAATTACCTCATATTGAAAGTACTTTTTAGCAACGTTTTCAACAAAACCAATACCGGTTGTACCCGCTAAAAATTCTGCAGCTACAAGTGTTCCCCAACACATTCCAACAGCAACTCTAATTCCTGTAAGAATTTCTGGAAGTGAATTTGGGAAAATCACATGTCTTAATATTTGTTTTTTAGTAGCTCCTAAAGAGTGGGCTGCATGGATTTTTGAAAGTTGTGTTCCTGATGCACCAGCTCTTGCAGAAATAATCATAATCGATAAAGAGACCATAAATAACAAAAATACTTTTCCTGAGTTATCAATTCCAAGCACAGAAATAATTAATGGTGCCCATGCTAGAGGAGGAACAGGTCTATAAAGTTCGATCAACGGATCAAAGAAACCTTTAGCAAATCTGTTTAGACCCATAAAAAGTCCTAAAGGTACACCAATGATGATACCAAAGATTAATCCTAAAAATACTCTTAAAAAAGAATCCCAAATATGTCCGTATGGAACAGGCACTTTAAATAATTTGAAATCACCTGTAACAACTTTTAAGACATTACTTTTAAAGTTTTCTTTTACTATTCCATCTTTAGTATGCACTGGATATTCACCAGGTAATATGTCTGCAATCCAATCTGGTAAAATAAATCCTATCATTTTACTTACATCAACCATCTCAATCCATAAAAGAGGGATATTTTTGTAGCCAACACTTGGTTTTGACATCAGGATGAATTTATTAAAAGTATCAGATGGTTTTGGTAGCCATCTTCCTGATCCTTGTTCTGAACATGTTGGTCCACTTGCAACTATTGTTCCAGCAGGGAATAAAAGAATATCTATTAATCTTAATCCACCTTGTTCTTTATTTTGCAATTCATCAAATTCAACAATTGCAGCTTGCATTTCATTTAATGCGTTAGGAGGATAGATGCTTGCAAACTCTATTCTTCTAGCAATTTTAACAATATTCTTTGCGTATTCAGATGCAATTTCCTGACTGTCATCTAAACTTTTTCTATAAGCTTTGATATCATCTTTAAGTTGTTTAATTGCACTTTTAAACTGTGGATTATGATTTCTTAGTTTAAAAAATTTATCGTCTATAAGTTTTAGTTCAGCCGCTGCTGCAGCAAATTTTAAACCTCTGTTGGTTTGTGGTGCCGTCGGTATTTCTATTGTATTTTCTATAGAACCACTTCCAGAATCTATTGTTATTATTCCCCAACCACCTTGTTCATTAATAAGTTTTTGTCTTTCAGTTTTCTGAGCATCTGTTTCAAAAGGATAATCTTTCTTTTGGAAATTTGAACTTAGAAGTTTTATTTCCTCAGTCATTTCTTTGATTTTAATTTTAGTTTCCATTTCCATTAGCTCTTCACTAGTTAAGAAAGGAATTAATTTAGATGTTCTATCAATATAGCTAACAAGGATTGTTTTTTGTTGATCATTTAAATCTGGAGATCCATTTATTTCATTTGCAATCTTTACAAGATTTTTATTTTCAATTTTAATAATAGATGTACTTTTGAATTCTCTTTCTTCAATAGGAAATTGATATTTTAAACCTAATAATGACTCGTTAATTTTAGCAACTTGACACAATTCATTCGCTGATTTTGGATAGAAACCTTTTGCAATATCCCATGAATAATAAAGCCATAACATTAGAATTGCACTAGTTCCAACTATTACCCAATGCGTCCCACCTTTTGCTCTTTCTGGATTACCAAATACAGCATCAACTTTTTCAGTTCTAATTAATCTTCTCCCATAAAGAATACAGCCAATAACAGAAACGATAATTAATATTGTTACAAATTGGGTTAACATTAATTATCTTTCCCCATTATTTCTTCTTCCATGTTCCAAATCATGGATAAAATTTCTTCTCTTGTAGATGAAAATTCTTTATTTTTTTTAATTTCTCTTAAATCTTGTGTAAGACCCATTTCTGCAAATGGAAGATTATACTCTTTATGTATACGTCCTGGTCTTGGTGCCATTACATATAATCTTTCTCCAAGTAACAACGCTTCTTCAACGGAGTGTGTAATTAAGATAATAGTTTTTCCTGTTTCTTTCCAAATCTTTAAAACTAAAGACTGCATCTTTTCTCTGGTTAACGCATCTAACGCACCTAATGGCTCATCCATTAAAATTAAATCTGGATCGTTGATTAAACATCTTGCAAGCGCAACTCTTTGCTGCATACCACCTGATAATTGATAAGTAGGTGTGTTACCAAAACCTTTAAGCCCAACTATATCTAACCACTCATCAACTTTCTTAGCTGTAACTTCAGGATCTTCTTTTTTCATCCTAAGTCCAAAATTTACATTCTCAGCTACCGTTAACCATTCAAACAAAGCACCTTGTTGAAAAACCATTCCTCTTTCAACACCAGGTCCATCTATTTCATTATTATTTAGTGTTATCTTTCCCGAAGTAGGTCTTAAAAAACCTGCAGTGATATTTAATAAAGTTGTTTTTCCACAACCAGAAGGACCAAGCACCGTAAGCAATTCTCCTTTTTTTAAAGTAAAGCTTACATCTTTTAGAGCATGAACCGTTTCTCCTTTAGGAGTTTTAAAAATCATGTTCAGATTTTGAGAAATCAGATCACTCATAAGTGCCTTATATTAGAAATTTTATAAAAAAAATAGGCACCAATTATAAAATCAGTGCCTATTTAAAAAGTTTTAAACCCTTAAAATTATAAAGGTAAGAAACTTGTATCTACAGCTCCTCCTGGAGTTCCCATTCCTTTTAGGAAACCATCAAGATTACCACTTTCCATAGATTGTTTAGTTTCTTCTGGAGTTAAGAATTTGAAACCACTTAAAGTGTCTTTCATATCTGCAACTGTCATTTCAGAAGCTTTCGCCATAGCATTCATATCAGCTTTACCAGCTTTGTATCTAGCATTAGCTTCATGAGTAACTTCGATGAAAGTTCTTAACATACCTGGGTTTTCTTTCATGAATTTGTCTGTAACAGATGTGATATCTATACCTAAGATACCAGCTGCTCTAGCTTCATCTACAGTTAAAAGTCTTGATCCAACTGCAGTTGCTGCTTTGATAGAGTTACCACCAAATAAACATGCCATTACAACATCGCCACTTACTAATGCAGCAGCACCTTCTTCAGGGTCCATTTGAATAATGTCCATTTTACTTCTATCAGCACCAACAACTTTCATACTTTCATCAAAAACGTATTCAGCCATTGTTCCTAATGGAACAGCAACTTTTTTACCTTCTAATTCAGTAGCGTTTGCTTTTGTAATTCCAGAAGCGTTAGATGTAACACAAGTAGTTCCACCCATTCCGTATTCCATAGCAATATCAACTAATTTGATAGGTGCATTAGATTTTACAGCATTGATAAAAGGTACTAATCCTTGTGAGTAAGAAATATCGATATCTCCTGCTAACATTGCATCAGTCATTGCTCCACCATTAGTGAAATTTGTCCATTTTACTGGAACACCAAGAGCTTTAGCAAAATTCTTTTTCTGCATGTCTTCTAAATTTGGGCTTGGCCATTCTAGAAAGTATGCAACTCTAACTTCATTTGCAGCTGAATTAGCAACTGAAATTGATAGGTTAAGTGCAAAAATAGATCCTAGAATAAAACTTAGTATTTTTTTCATTTATTCCCCTATGTTTAATTAATTAAATTAGCGATATTTAAATTCAAATTGGGCCTGATGTAAAACAAAAAAGAAATTTTATACAATCATTGGTTGTGTCAATAATGTGGTAGTTAATCCATTTATTTTAGTCTAAAGAGGCCTTAAGATTAAAATTAAAATATTTTTTAGAAAGAAATTTTTATGAGCACTCAAAACAAAACAGCAATTCCAAATTCTCTAAATGAGCATTGGATGCCATTTACATCTAACAAAGATTTTAAAGAGAACCCAAGATTGATTGTTGAAGCTAAAGGTGTGTATTTAAAAAACCATCAAGGACAAACTCAAATTGATGCAAGTTCAGGATTATTTTGTAATCCTTTAGGACATGGAAGAGAAGAAATTATTGAAGCAATAACAAACCAATTAAAAACTCTGGATTATTGTCAACCTTTCCAACAAGGATTTGGTGGATCATTTGAATTAGCTACTAGAATTTCAAAACACACTCCAGGGAATTTAAATAGAATGTTTTATACTATTTGTGGGTCAACAGCTGTTGAGACTGCAATTAAAATTGCAATCGCTTACCATAGAGCAAGAGGAGATAGTCAAAGATTTAGATTTGTTGGTAGAGAAAGAGGTTACCATGGAATGAATATTGGTGCGACTTCTGTTGGAGGTATGGTGAATAACGTAAAAACTTTTGCGAGCGTTTTAATGCCAGGTGTTGTTCATATGAGACATACACATTTGCCAGAACATAAGTTTGTAAGTGGTCAACCAGAAACAGGTGTTGAATTAGCAGAAGATTTAGAAAGAATTTGTATGAATTTTGGAGCTGAAAATATTGCAGCTTGTATTGTTGAACCTATTGCAGGATCAACAGGTACATTAGTTCCACCAAAAGGATACCTACAAAGATTAAGAGAGATTTGTGATAAGCATGGAATACTTTTAATTTTTGATGAAGTAATTACGGGATGGGGAAGAACCGGATCTCCATTTGCATCACAAGAGTATGGAGTAACTCCAGACATGATGACAATGGCAAAAGCAACTACAAACGGAATTAGTCCAATGGGAGTTGTTGCATGTAAAGAAGATATTTATGATGCTATTGCGGAAAATGCTCCTAAAGGAACAATAGAGTTATTTCATGGATATACTTATTCAGGAATTCCAATTTCTGTAGCTGCTGGTTTAGCT
>CACKXG010000021.1 GCA_902604035.1 uncultured Pelagibacteraceae bacterium | reverse complement strand
AATACTGAGCCAAGAAAAAAAAGAGTTAAGTAAAAAAAATAATTATATATACTTGTCGAAAAATCGTAAGCTAATGTTAAACCCCAAGCACAAGGCCAAAACAATAACATAAATCCAATTGGTTTTTTTAATCTTGTTAGTTCGATAAATAAGTTTATCTGGTTCATAATTTACTTGTAAATAACAAAGGCTAGTTTCATAATCAAACTGATTCGTATGAATATAGATTACACAGTTACAGCACTAATGTTTCCAGCTATTCCATTGTTAATGGGAGTTTATAGCAACAGGTTTCATTCTCTTAGTATTTTAATTAGACAGCTTCATGATGAACATGTTTATGAAAAGCACATACCTCCTGAGTGGAAAAAACAGTTCATTAATCTTAGTGGTAGAATAACTCTTCTGAGATGGACAATATTATTTGCTGCATTTGGTTTTTTGTTTAACATGTTGACCGTATTTGCTCTTTATTTGGATGAGGTTTTTCTTGCTAGAGTAATTTTTGGTTCATGTTGCTTATCAATGATTATTTCTATTGTCTTTTTTATTAGAGAAATTCAAATATCAACAAATGCTCTTAAGTTGCATATGTCAGATATGGATGTTGATGTTAATTAGGAACTATTACAGCGGGACCTAAAATTTTTCTTCCTTCAAGATCCTGATGAGCCTGAATAACTTCTTCTAACTTATATTTTTTGAAAATTTTAATTTTTACTTCGCCAGAGCTAATTTTTTCAAACATTGTTTTTGAGGCTTCATCTAATTCTTCTCTAGTTGAAAGGTATTGTTGCATCGAGGGTCTTACAAGATACAAGCCTTTTGGCTGAATAACTTTTGGCACATTAATATCTGACAAGGGTCCAGATGCATTTCCAAAAGAAACCATCATTCCTCTAATAGCTAAACATTCAATAGATCCATCTAGTGTATCTTTACCAACACCATCATAAACAACTGGGACACCCTTCCCGTCAGTAATCTCCAAAACTTTTTTTGCAAAATCTTCTTTATTATAATTTATTACGAGATCATACCCATTTTCTTTTGCTATATTTACTTTTTCATCTGATCCAACTGTGCCTATAACAGTACATCCTAAACTTTTTGCCCATTGTCCAAAAATTTGACCAACACCACCAGCAGCTGCATGGAATAAAATTGTTTCTCCTGATTTAACAGGATAAGTTTTATGTAAAAGATAAAATGTTGTTAAACCTTTTGTCATTAAAGTTGCTGCTATTTCAAGATCAATACCATCAGGTACTTTTACTAAATTTTTTGTTGGATAGTTTCTATGTGAAGAATAGGAACCTAGTGGAATACCTGCATAAGAAATTTTATCACCAACTTTAAAGTCTTTTACATTCTCACCAACATCAGTAATAATTCCAGCACCTTCCAAACCTAAACCAATTGGTAGTTTTAATGGGTACAAGCCAGACCTATGGTAAGTATCAATATAGTTAAGACCAATTGCTTTTTGTTCAATTGTTACTTGATCAGGACCAGGTTTATCTAAAGATATATCCTTAACTTCTAAAACATCAGGTCCACCAGTTTTATTGATTTCTACAGCTTTCATAATTTATTTTACAAATGTACCATTATGATAATCTTGAACTGCTTGCAAGATTTCTGCTTTGGTATTCATCACAAATGGTCCACCTCTAGCTATTTCCTCATTAATTGGTTTACCTGAAATTACTAAAAACTTAGCATTTGATTTAGCTTTAACTGTTAAATTTTCACCTTTAGTTAAAAGTATTAAAGTGCTGTCTATAACTTGATCGTGTTTATTTTTTCCGATTTCTATTTCACCACTAACTAAATAAATAAAGGCATTGTGGGTAGATGGTAAATTAAAATTGAACTCTTTATCTTTATTTAATTCTACATCAAAATAAGTCGGCTCAACATTATGTCCTTTAACAGGGCCTTCAGCTTTTTCAAATTTTCCAGCTATGACTTTAATTTGTTTATCATCATCTTTATGAACGCTCATTTTATCAGCATCAATATAAATATATTCAGGCTTATTCATTTTCAATTTAGCTGGCATATTAATCCATAATTGAAAACCATGTAGTCTTCCTTCTTTCATTGCAGGCATTTCAGAGTGGATAATTCCACTTCCTGTTTTCATCCATTGAACGTCTCCTGCAGTCATTCTACCTTCACCACCTGTACTATCTTTATGTTCGAAATCTCCAGCTAACATATAAGTCACTGTTTCAATTCCTCGATGAGGGTGAGGTGGAAAACCTGCTATATAGTCCTCACTATTTTCAGATCCAAACTCATCTAACATTAAAAAAGGATCAAAATAATTTGGCTCAACACCAATACTTCTTTTTAATTTAACGCCAGCACCATCAGAAGCTGGAATAGGGTCAATAATTTTATTTACTTCAATATTTTTCATATTTAGTACATAAGAATTTTTTATATTATATCAAGTAACTTACTGAGATCCTCGATTTGATGTTTCGGTTCATAATCTAGATTGTCAAAAATATTATTATTTCTATTAACCCAAATAGAATTATAACCATAATTTCCACCACCCGAAACATCCCACGTATTTGCACTTAAAAAAACAACCTCATTTTTTTGAATTTGATATTGATTTATTGGAAGATCATAAACTTTAGAGTCAGGTTTATAAATCCCAACTTCCTCAATTGAAAAAATATCATTAAATATATTTTCTAAATTATTACTCTTAACTAATTCATTAAGAAGAATAGGAGTACCATTTGAAAGAATAGCAAGTTTATAATTTTTTTCTTTTAATGATTTTAAAACTTCAGGGACTTCTTTGAAGGTTGATAAAATTTTATATAGATCTAATAATTCTTTTCTCATAGAAAAGTCTATTTCATAAGTTTTCATAGATTTATCTAAACTTTCTTCTGTCACTTGCCAAAAATCCTTATGACGTTTCATTAAACTTCTCAGCCAAGTATATTCCAATTGTGTTGTTCTCCAATAATTGGCAAAACCTTCCCACTTATCACCTATTTTATCTTTACATTTTTCAGCAGCTGAGTTGACATCAAATAAGGTGCCGTAAGCATCAAAAATTATTGCTTTAATATTTTTCATAAACTAACTTATCAATATGAGTAACATTAGATTATTTTATTCAAAAAGTTTATCTCTTAATTTGACTGACAAACTTGATAAATCTCAGTCTCACTATGTTTCAAAAGTTATGAGACTTAAAGAGAAAGAAGTTTTTTCTCTCTTTAATAGTAGTGGTGAATGGGAAGCTAAAATTTCAAATATTACCAAAAGCATAGTTGAGTTTAACGTTACGAAGCAATTAAGACAGAAAGAAAATACCAAAGAACTCTGGTTAGCTTTCTCTCCAATCAAATCAAATTACTTTAATTTCATGATCCAAAAAGCTACAGAGCTTGGTGTAACTAAGTTTTTACCAATTATCTTTGAAAGAACGATTGTTAGGAAGATTAATAAAGAGAGATTGGAAAAAGTAATCATAGAAGCTGCCGAACAATCAAACAGAATAACTGTTCCATCAATTGAAGAGCCTCAAAAATTAAAAAGCTTTCTAAATTATGATATGGATTTAATTTTAACTGATCTCAACACTACTAATACAAAAATTGACATTAAAAAGTTAACCACCAAGCCTACTTGCGTAATCATAGGACCAGAGGGAGATTTTTCTGAGGAGGAGAGGGAAGAGATTCTTAAATTTAGTGGTGTTCAGCCTATTAAAATCAATGAAAACATATTGAGATCTGAAACGGCTGTAATTTCTGCTCTATCGATCATAAATTACGCCATTAATTGATATTTTGTCGCTAAAAGTAAAAGTGTATTTTTTTAAAAGACGCTCTATATAGGGTAAAAAAATGAAAAAAATTTTATATATATTTCTAACATTCTTCATAACTTCAAGCGCGTTCGCTAATCAACCTGTCGATTGGCAACTAGGATTTCAAAAGGCTGCTTCCGAGACTATGAGAGATATCGTTAATTTTCATGATAAATTGTTGTTACCAATTATAATAGCAATCAGTGTTTTTGTTCTATTTTTGATGGTTTATGCTTGTATTAGATTTAGAGCTTCAGCAAATCCAGTTCCATCAAAAAGAACTCATAATGTTGCTGTTGAAGTTTTATGGACTTTAATTCCATGTTTAATTCTAATCGTGATGGCAGTTCCATCATTTAAAATTTTATACAAACAAGATGCAATTCCAAAAGCAGACATAACTGTTAAAGCTATTGGATATCAATGGTACTGGGGATATGAGTATCCAGACGAAAATATTTTTTTCGACTCTTACATGATCGAAACTAAGGACTTAAAAGAAAACGAGCCAAGACTGTTAGCTGTAGATAATGAACTGGTTGTTCCAGTAAATAAAGTTGTTAAGGTAATGATCACAGCTAATGATGTTCTACATGCTTGGGCACTCCCTTCATTTGGAGTAAAACGAGACGCTGTGCCTGGAAGAATAAATGAAACTTGGTTTAAAGCAGAAAAAGTTGGAACTTATTATGGTCAGTGTTCTGAACTGTGTGGAATTAAACACGCGTTTATGCCAATTGAAGTTCGAGTTGTTACTGAAGAAGAATATCAAGAATGGTTGTTAGACGCTAAAGTCAAATTTGCAAAAGAAATTAATGAAGAAGATCAATTTAAAAAACTAGCGAGAAAATAATATGTATACAGAAACAGCATCACACGACGATCATCATACACCAACTGGTTGGAAACGTTGGGCTTATTCAACTAACCACAAAGATATTGGAACTATGTATCTAATATTTGCAATTATTGCAGGTGTGATTGGTACCGCATTCTCAGTTTTAATGAGAATGGAATTGATGCATCCTGGTGATGGAATATTAGGTGGCAACTATCATTTATATAACGTCTTAGTAACAGGTCATGGCTTGATCATGATATTCTTTATGGTGATGCCAGCAATGATAGGTGGATTTGGTAATTGGTTTGTTCCAATAATGATCGGTGCACCTGATATGGCTTTCCCTAGAATGAATAATATTTCATTCTGGTTACTACCGACATCTTTCATATTATTAATAATGTCAATTTTCATGGATGGACCTCCAGGTCAAACAGGAGTAGGAGGAGGATGGACAATATATCCTCCATTATCATCTACAGCGGGTCAACCAGGTCCAGCAATGGATTTTGCAATTTTAAGTTTACACTTAGCTGGAGCTTCTTCAATTCTAGGTGCTGTAAACTTTATTACTACAATTTTAAATATGAGAACGCCTGGCATGACACTTCATAAAATGCCATTATTTGCATGGTCAATATTAGTAACAGCTTTCTTATTATTATTATCATTACCAGTTTTAGCAGGAGCAATTACAATGCTTCTAACAGATAGAAACTTTGGAACAGCTTTCTTTGATGCTCAAACTGGTGGAGACCCAGTTTTATTCCAACATTTATTTTGGTTCTTTGGTCACCCAGAAGTTTATATTTTAATCTTACCGGGTTTTGGAATGATCAGTCATATTGTTTCAACATTTTCTAAAAAACCAGTTTTTGGATACTTAGGAATGGCTTATGCAATGGTTGCAATTGGAATAGTTGGTTTCGTTGTTTGGGCTCACCACATGTATACAGTTGGTTTAAGTACAGATACTAAAGCATACTTTTTGGCTGCAACTATGATCATTGCAGTTCCAACTGGTATAAAAATATTTTCATGGATAGCAACTATGTGGGGTGGTTCGATTTCATTTAAAACTCCAATGGTTTGGGCTTTAGGATTTATATTTTTATTTACTGTTGGTGGAGTTACTGGAGTAGTCCTTGCGAATGCTGGAGTTGATACTGCAATGCATGATACTTACTACGTTGTTGCTCACTTTCATTATGTACTATCCTTAGGGGCTGTGTTTGCAATCTTCGCAGGATTTTACTATTGGTTTGGAAAAATGTCTGGTTACGAGTACTCAGAGTGGATGGGTCAATTACACTTCTGGTTAACGTTTATTGGAGTAAACTTGGTTTTCTTCCCACAACATTTTTTAGGCCTTGCGGGAATGCCAAGAAGATATGCTGACTATCCAGATGCTTTTGCAGGATGGAATTACATTTCTTCAATTGGTTCTTATATTTCTGTAATTGGATTGGTAGTATTTTTTATAAACCTTGCTTATGCGTTTTATAAGAAAAAAGCTGCAGCACAAAACCCATGGGGAGAAGGTGCTACAACTTTAGAATGGACTGTACCATCTCCACCTAATTTTCATACTTTTGAAGAATTACCAAAGTTTGAAGATGAAGAGGGTGTTGAAAAATCTACTAGTTAAATTTAGCAAATAAGATTTTTTAACTTTAAATTAATGATTAAGTCTAAATTAAAAAATAGAAACTTATCTCAAGAAGACGCCTTTAATTTATCTGAATTATTTAAATTAATGAAACCAAGAGTAATGTCTTTGGTTATATTTACATGTGCAGTTGGATTGTTAATGGCTCCAAATATAATTCCAACAAAAGATGCAATTATTGGAATAATTTTAGTTTCAATTGGAGCAGGAGCTGCTGGGGCTTTAAATATGTGGTACGAGTCTGATTTAGATGCTCTTATGACAAGAACTTGTTTGAGACCAATTCCGACAGGTAAAGTAAATAGAAATCAAGCACTGGTATTTGGAATTTCTCTTTCGATTTTTTCTGTAATTGCACTTGATTATTATTCAAACAGAATATCGGCTATTTTATTACTTTTTACTATTTTGTTTTATGTGTTTGTTTATACAATTTGGTTAAAAAGAAAAACTCCACAAAATATAGTGATAGGAGGAGCCGCAGGAGCATTGCCCCCAGTGATTGGTTGGACTATAGCTACCAATTCTTTGACTTTTGAGCCAATTACATTCTTTTTGATTATATTCTTTTGGACGCCTTCGCATTTTTGGGCTTTAAGTTTGTATAAATCAGATGATTACAAAAAAGCAAAGATTCCAATGCTTCCTCTAACAAATGGTGTTGAGAGTACAAAATTAAATATATTTATCTATTCTTTAACAATGTTACCAGTAATTGTTTTACCATATGCTATTGGTTTTGTGGGTATAACTTTTTTAATCCCATCATTAATTTTGACAATTTATTATAATTATTTATGTTTCGAACTTTATAAATTTAAAAAGAACAAATTTGATGCAAAAAAAGCAAAATCTATTTTTGGATATTCAATTTTGTATCTATTTTTGATTTTTGTTCTTTTTTTAATTGATAAAATTTTATGATAACGCCTGACAAGAAAACAAAGAAAAAAAATATTATAACTGCCATAGCAATTTTAGCGTTTATGGTATTTTTATTTGTTTTTACTTTATACAACGTTGGAGTATTTGATAGACAGATATGATTAAAAGCAAAACATTAACTCCTTTACTTTTGGCTGGGATTTTTGTCCTTATGTTAGGATTGTCTTTTGCGGCAGTGCCTTTGTATGATCTGTTTTGTAGAGTTACAGGCTTTGGTGGAACAACCCAGGTATCTAAAGAGGCCCCAAAAATAGTTTTAGATAAGGTTGTAAGCGTGAGGTTTGATACAAATGTGAATAATCTTGAATGGAATTTTAAGGCAAAATCGAACGTGATTGATGTAAAGGTTGGCCAGGTCAACAGAATAGAATTTGAAGTTGAGAATATTGGAGATGAAACTACTTATGGTGTTGCTAGTTTTAATGTGTCGCCAGCAAGTTTTGGTAAATATTATAGTAAATTAGGATGTTTTTGCTTTGAAAAACAAGAGTTGAAGGCTGGTGAGAAGGCTACTTATGTGATGACTTTTTATTTAGACCCTGAACTTGTAAATGATCCAACAACAAAAAATCTACAAGATGTAACCATGTCGTACACTTTTTTCTCGACAGATTACTATAAACAATCATAATCACGAAAAATGTCAGCAGAAAAAAAACACGATTACCACTTAGTTGATCCAAGCCCTTGGCCAATCTATACATCGTTTGCATGCTTAGTATTAGCAATAGGTGCAATTTTTTATATGCATAATGGTATTTCCTGGGGAATGTATCTTGGTTTAGCGTTATTAATTTATGGCGCGTACATGTGGTTTAGAGATGTAGTTATCGAAGCTGAACATCAAGGTCATCATACTCCTGTTGTTCAAATTCATCACAGATATGGAATGACTTTATTTATTGCTTCAGAGGTAATGTTCTTTGTTGCATGGTTCTGGGCTTACTTTGATATAAGTTTATTTCCAAATGAATTTGTTGGAAATGTATGGCCTCCCAAAGATATTGAAACGTTTGATCCTTGGGACATCCCTTTAATAAATACTCTAGTTTTATTATTATCAGGAACAACTGTTACTTGGGCTCATCACGCTTTATTAGAAGATGATAGAAAAGGATTTATACAAGGTTTAACACTAACTGTTATTCTTGGTTTCTTTTTTACATTATTGCAAGCATACGAATATCATCACGCTACTTTTACGTACTCAGGACATATTTATGGAGCTGTATTTTATATGGCAACAGGTTTTCATGGTTTTCACGTCATAATTGGAACGATATTTTTAGCAGTATGCTTGTGGAGAGGAAGACTAGGTCATTTTACTAAAGATCATCATTTTGGATTTGAAGCAGCTGCTTGGTACTGGCATTTCGTTGACGTAGTGTGGCTATTCTTATTTGCTGCAATTTATATTTGGGGAAGTTAATATTTATCCTTGAAGAATAAATTACTATTTTCAGTTTTTGTTTATTTTATTATTTTAACTCTTCTCTCCCTAGGGTTTTGGCAAATTTATAGATTAAATTGGAAATTAGAGCTAATTGAGCAAATAGAAAACTCTTTAAAAAACGACCCAGTGGAATTATCCAATGTTGAAAAAAAAAACTATCTTAGAATAAAAACAAGTGGAGATATTGATTTTGATAAACAAATTTACTTATATAATTTAAATGATGCAGGGAAACCTGGATTTGAGGTAGTTAATCCAATAAAAATTGGTGACGTCAATTACTTAATTAATAGGGGATGGATACCTTTTGAAAAAAAAGAACTACCTGAAATAAATTTAGTTGATCAAAATAAAATAGTCGGCACTCTTATGCTACAAACTAAACCAAGTACATTTAAACCAGAAAACGATATTGAGAAAAATTATTGGTTTACTTTGAATAGAGAAGATATTTCAAAATTTACTGGAAGAAATTTTTCAGAGTATGTCATTTATTTAAACGGGGATTACAAAATTCCAAAACCAAGAGTGATTACTGCTAAAATTTCAAATAATCACAAGAAGTATGCAATTACTTGGTTTTCTATGGCGATTTCAATTCTTTTAATATATTTATATTTCAGGAAAAAAAATTATTAAATGAGATACGTTAGTACAAGAGACACATCAAAAACCTTTGAATTTAAAGAGGTTTTTATCAAAGGCCTTGCTGATGATGGAGGCTTATTTATTCCAGAAGAATTAACGAAATATACTGAAAATGAAGTTAAAGATTTTAAAAAACTAAGCTACTCAGAGTTAGCCAAAAAGATCGTTCATCCATTTATTGGTAATTTCATGTCACAAGCAGAATTAAGTAAAATTATTGATAAGTCTTACTCTACATTTAGACGGGATAATGTTGTAGATTTTATAAAACTTGGAGACAGAACTGTGTTAGAGCTGTTTCATGGTCCAACTTTAGCTTTTAAAGATGTTGCTATGCAACTTTTAGGTAACTTTTATGAGTATTACCTAAATAATGAAAATCAAAAGATTAATATTGTTGTTGCCACATCTGGAGATACTGGTGCTGCAGCAATTGATGCAATTAAAGGTAAAAAAAATGTTAATATTTTTGTGCTTCATCCAGACAATCGTGTTTCACCAGTTCAAAGAAAATTAATGACAACAGGTAAAGATGAAAACGTATTTAACATAGCCATAAAGGGAAATTTTGATGATTGTCAAAACCTAGTTAAATCCATGTTTGCAGACAAGAAATTTTCAAATGATATTAAAATGTCAGGTGTAAACTCTATTAACTGGGCGAGGATTATTGCTCAAAGTGTTTATTACTTTTATAGTTATTTATCAGTTGAAGATGCAAATGAACCAACAAATTTTTCAGTGCCGACAGGAAATTTTGGAGATGTATATGCAGGATATTTAGCCAAAAAAATGGGCTTGCCAATAGATAAATTGATTGTTGCAACTAATCAAAATGATATTTTACATAGAGCAATTTCAAAAGGTAGTTATGAAGCAGAAAAAGTTTCAGAAACTATCTCCCCAAGTATGGACATACAAATAGCCAGTAATTTTGAAAGACTTATAT
>CACKXG010000020.1 GCA_902604035.1 uncultured Pelagibacteraceae bacterium | reverse complement strand
TAGAATCTGGTTATCATTTTGGTTCAAGACTGGCTATCAAAGACAATTATCTTTTTGCATCTGCTGGTGAAAGAGGTGGGGGTATGATTGCTCAAGATCCGACAAGCCATCCTGGAAGTATTATCAGAATTTATTTAGATGGTAGTATTCCAAAAGATAACCCTAAATTTGAAGGTAAATCAGATTGGTTACCAGAAATTTATCAAATAGGTGTTCGTAATCCTCAAGGTCTAACCTATTCCTCTTTTGATGGAAAAATTTATGCAAGCAACCATGGTGCAAAAGGCGGTGATTGGTTTGGTGAAGTAAAAAAAGCAGAGAATTATGGTTGGAAAATTTTAGGTTGGGGTGGAACAAATTATTCAGGGTCAAAGATTGGACCTAAATGGAAACCAGGTTTTACTAAGGCACTCCAATACTGGGTACCTTCAATAGCTGCAAGTGCAATAACCATTTATAAAGGAAAAGAATTTGATGAGTGGAATGGCGAAGCGCTCATTACTTCTTTAAAAGATAAATCATTAAGAAAATTAAACTTTCAAAATTCATCTAACATTCAAGAAACAATTATTTTCAAAGGTAAAATTGGAAGAATAAGAGATATACAAGTTCACCCTGTTGATGGAAAAATATATTTTCTTGCGGGAAATAGCTTATGGTTAATGGAGAAAAAAAAATAATATGAAAGAAAGACCTTATCATCATTTGCCTGATGGAAGTTTCAGGAATCCAAAAGGATCTCCGGTAATAATATCTAAGTCAGGAAAATTTTCTTATAGAACTTTCAGTAAATTGAGAAAAAAAGTTGATTTAACTTATCCAAAAGAACATGTTATTGAGAAACAAAAAGTATTAGCTGATTTAGATAAATATAGAGACAATGATTATATTGCTTGGATAGGTCACGCGACATATCTTATAAAATTAGGTGGAACTACAATTATAACAGATCCTGTATTTTCAAAGAATGCTGGACCACTAATCTTTGGTCCAAAAAGATTTACTAATCCTGCAATAAAATTAAATGAGATACCTAAAACGGATATATTTTTACTCACTCATAATCATTACGATCATCAGGACATGTCAACAATTAGAAATTTTCCTTTTAAAAGTGCAAAAGTATTAGCACCACTAAATCTTGGTAAATATTTTAAAGGATATAAAGATGTAAATGAAATGGATTGGTATGATAAAATAATTATAAATGAGGATTTAAAAATTTCTTTACTTCCTGCAGTTCATTGGTCAAAGAGAAGTTTAACAGACACTAATAAAACTTTGTGGGGTAATTTTTTAATAGAATATAAAAATAAAAAAATTTTATTTGCATGTGACACTGGATATGGAGAAGTCTACAAAAAACTAGGTGAAAAATATGGTCCTATAGATCTGACAATGATTAATATTGGAGCTTATAATTTCAAACCAATGTTTGATAAAACAATTTATCATACTACACCAGAAGAAGCCTTGAATGTTGCACAAGACCTAAAAAGTAAAAAAGTATTAGGAATGCATTGGGGAACATTTGTTTTGTCATTTGAGCCAATTATGGAACCCCCAATTAGATTTAAAGATAGTGCTGAAAAATATGGTTTTAATAAAGAAGATGCAATTATTTTTAAAATTGGAGAAGTTAGTCCTCTAGATAAATTGTTATAGAGTTAAATATTTAATTGCAAAAAATATAGTCCCTATAGAAGCAATAGTAGAGACAAAAATTGCTTTGATTATATTTTCGGGACTTACATTATAAGCAGCACATAAAACTATAGAAGTAACTCCACAAGGTGCAACACTCACAAAGAAAGCACCTGGTATTTCAGCTGGTAATCCTGCATTAAAAAACAATAATCCAATTAATAATAAAATTATCGGGGAAATGAATAATTTTAAAACTGAAATAGAAACAGATAATTTGTTAATTACATTTTTAGTATAAAATGAGAGAGTTATGCCAATTGCAAACAATCCAACTGGTGAAACACATGCTGCAAGTTTAGACAAAGTGTATTCAATTGGTGTTTGATCAATATTTAAATTTAGTAATAAAAATAATAAACCTATAATTATTGAAAGAATAAATGGGTTTAAAAATAAATTTTTAATAAAATTAAATAAATTTACATTTTTTTTTGTAGATAATTCTAGAAAAAAAGCAATTACAGATAATAAAATTATCCCATCCATTAATATGATACTTGCAACTTGTGTTATTACATCTTGTTGAAAATATATTTCTGTTATTGGCAAAAGCAAAGTCACATGGTTTGATAATGCAACTGTTAAAGCCCAAATAATTGACTCTGGGATTGATCTTTTAAAATATTTTAAAGTAATTAAGTAAGCGATAGTTCCACATATCGATTGCATAATTAAATAAGAGAAAATTTGTTTGAAATCTACTTGTCCAATTTCATTTTGTGCTATTAGCTTAATAATCAATGCTGGGACCGCAATATAGAACAAGAAAAGATTTAAAATTTTAGCATGGCTAAGGTCTAAGACTTTTAACTTACCAAATACAAACCCTAAAAAAGTAATAAATATAAATGGAGTTAGTCCTAAAAAAATTGTGAACATAAATTATTTGATTGTTATTCTATGCATTATTCTATTTCCTTTGAAGGGTGTTGCTTGATGAAGCATAGATCTATTATCCCATATAGCCAATTGATTTTTTTCCCAAGGCAATGAAAATTGAAACTTCTTCTTAATTTGATGGTTAAATAAAAATTTTTTTAACTTTTCTTGATTTTTTATCTTTGAGCTAAAACCAACAAAATGTCCTGGACTGCAATAAATAGAATAATTTGTGCTGATTTTTCTAATTATTTTATGTGAAGATTTAAGTTCTTTAATATTTTTTCCTTTCTCTTTTACTCTTTCTTTTGTTGTAACCGAAATCGGGCCCTCAGAGGAATATTTACCTTTAATATTTTTAAATTTTCTTTTTATTGGACTTGGTAATTCTTTATAAGCAAGATATTGAGAACAAAATTCTGTATTAGCTTTTCCTTTTTTTGGCACAAGTTTAGAAAGCAACATTGTAAATCTTGGTGGTTTTTTTGTATATATCGAGTCTGTATGAAATTGTTCACCAAAACTTGGTCCTTTATCAGTTGATTTTCTTTGCACCACAGTAATTTGAGGAAATTTTTTATTTAAACCTTTTAGTCTTGGATAGTTGGCTAATTTTCCAAAATATTTTGCAAACTGAATATAAAATTTAGAAGTTAATTCTTGTTGTTTAAAATACAACATTCCATATTTATTCAGTGCTTTCTTAATTTTTAAAATATCTTTATTCGTAATATCTTTTAAATTTACAATTATTTCAGCTCCAATATTTTTTTTATTTGGAATTATTTTTAACATTTTTTAAAAAAAATTTTTTTAAGTGATTAATCGTTTGTTTGGGACTTTCCTCTGGAATGAAATGATCTGAATTAATTTCTGCACCATAGATTTTTTTATTTGTATATTTTTGCCAAATTTTAATCGAATTAAATTGCTTTCCAACTACTCCTTTTTTTCCCCACAAAACTTGGATAGGTATATTTAATTTTTTATTTCTATCTTTTTTATCGTGCTCTAAGTCTATAGTCGCTGCAGCTCTATAATCTTCACATGTTGCATGAATTCTTTTATTTTGTTTAAAGGCTCTAAAATATTCATCTTCAACTTTTCCAATCGCACGTTTTGATGACCTATTAAAACGACTTTTTAACCATCTTTTAGGATCTGCCATTATCATTTTCTCTGGTAAAGGTGCGGGCTGTATTAAATAAAACCAATGAAAATATCCTTTTGCAAATTTCATATCTGTATGCTCGTACATATCTAGAGTTGGACAAATATCTAATACACTTAAAGCCATAATTTTATTTCTATAATCTCTTGCCATTCTGTGTGCAACTCTCCCGCCTCTATCATGTCCTGCAACAAAAAATTTTTTAAAATTAAATTTATTCATCAACTGAACCATATCTTTAGCCATTTCTCTTTTAGAATAATTTTTATGATTAATTCCACCAGGCAAAACCAAACTGTCCCCGTATCCTCTAAGATCAGCAACTATTACTGTGAAATATCTACTAAGTTCAGGGGCAGTCTTATGCCACATTACATGTGATTGTGGATATCCGTGAAGTAGCAATAAAGGAGGACCATTACCTTTAAATCTACAAAATATTTTACCTTTGCCTACTTTAACAAATTTTTTTTTAAAACCATTAAACATGATTAAACTATTTAATTATTTAATAGTTTATTTTTCGCCTTTTCAAATTCCTCTTGAGAAATAATTCCTTTTTCTTTTAAATCATTCAATTTAGTAAGTTCATCACTTAAATTGCTGCTTTGTTCATCAGAGGTTTCACTTGTCTCCCTACCCTCACTTTCAGCTTCCTCTTTCTCAGCTCTATTAGCTTCCTTAGACTTAAAACCATTCATAATTGCCATTCCGCCTAAGTATAAAACATAAGCCATAATAGGAATAACCAATCCAAAAAAAATTATTTTTTCCATAATTTAATCTTCATCTTCTTCACGCCAGTTTTTTTCATACATTAAATATGCAGCGTATATTACTGATACAGTACCTACAATCATACCATAATCAAAACCAGTTTGCTTGTCATGCAAATACCAACCTAGCTGAGTTGCCCCAATAGGTGGAACTGTAAGAAGCAAAAAAATTATACCAAATCTGTATGGTCGTTTAGGTCTTTTCATCCTAATAAATTAACAGATTACAGCTTATGGTTTAATTATTAAATTTGCGATCTTTTGAAACAGTCGATCGTATTTTTAAGCAAACAAGCAATAGTCATTGGACCTACACCGCCTGGAACTGGTGTAAGTGCTTTTGCATTTTTTGAAACTTCTTCAAAATGAACATCACCAACTATACCGTTGTCAGTTTTATTTATACCAACATCAATAACAATAGCATCTTTTTTAACCCAATCTCCCCTAACAAGTTCGGGTATACCTACAGCTGCAACAATTATATCTGCCTCTAAACATTCAGCTTTTAAATCTTTAGTTTTTGAATGAGTTATAGTTACGGTGCAATTTTCTTTTAAAAGAAGTTGTGTCATTGGTTTACCATTTAAATTTGATCTACCCACAACTACAGCTTTTTTACCACTTAAATTAGGTTCAATTTTTTTTATCAACAAATAACATCCAAGCGGAGTACAAGGTATCGAACTTTCATAGCCAGATGAAAGATTGCCTACGTTCATAGGATGAAATCCATCCACATCTTTTGAAGGATCAATAGCTTCTATAACCTTCTGCTTATCAATATGCTTAGGTAAAGGAAGTTGAACTAAAATTCCTGAAACAGTTTCATCACTGTTTAGTTCTTGAATTTTTTCTAGAACAGTCTTCTCTTCAACTGAGTCTGGATATTTAATTACTTCAGATTTTAATCCTACCTCATTTGCTGACTTCTCTTTATTTCTTACATAAATCTGACTAGGTGTTAAATCACCAATCAATATTACTGTTAACCCTGGTACTTTATTATGTTTTGATTTTAACCCTGCAACTTCTTCCTTTAACTCTGCTCTTAATTCTGCTGCTGCTTTTTTTCCATCAATTAAAATCATATTTCTCTCTTAAAAAATCATTGGTGCGATGTACAGCTTCATACACATTTCGGTAAACCAAATCAATAAAAGAAGAATGATTGGAGAAATATCTAGTGAACCTAAATTTGGCAAAAAACGTCTAATTTTATTCAGGAAAGGCTCAGTTAATTTATAACTCAACTCTAAAATTGCATAGACAAACCTATTTTGAGTATTAAGAACGTTAAAAGCTATTAACCAACTTACAATGACATTAGCGATTACAACATAAGAGTACAATTTTAAAATTTGTAAAACTAAATAAAAAATAGCTATCATTTTTTCTCAACGTAAATCGACTGGCTTGGGAACGCAAAAGATGCACCATTTTTTTCAACAATTTCTTTGATCGCAATTGCTAATCTTTCTTTAACATATAACCAATTATTCCAACTTCCTGTTTTTGTAAAGCATCTTACATACATATCTATTGAACTATCAGAAAATTTATCAACTCTTACCGCAACACCAATTGAGGTATTATAATCTTCGCTTGAATTAATATGACTTTCGATTTCATCTCTAATTTTTTTTAACTGATCTACCGTAGTGTCATATTGAAGTGTAATAATCCAACTGATTAACCAATTTGAAGTTTCACTTACATTTACAACTGCGTTTTCGGCAAATTGGAAATTTGGAATAATAGCAAGAGATTTGTCAAACTTTCTAATTGTTGTTGATCTAAATCCAATCTTTTCTACTACACCTTCAATAATACCCTCGACAGCTATCCAGTCTCCAATTTTAAATCTCTTTTCAACTAAAACTAAAATTCCTGATATTAAATTTTTGAATAAATCTTGTGCTCCTAATGCTACAGCAACACCAAACAATCCTAGACCTGCAATAATTGGACCTATTTTAATTCCCCACAATTCTAAAACTGCCGCTAAACCTAAAATAAAAATTAAAATTTTTAGTGATTTAATTATCCAGCCAATAAGTTCTCTTGTTAACAATTTATCTAAACCACTAAGTATGTATGAGATTGGTTCTATGATTTGGTGAATTACCCAAAAAATTAAAATAGTGATCAATGTTCTATTAATTGTATCTACCACTTCTCTTCCTTCTAGTGAGAAAGTCATGTAGTAGCTTGCAATAAAAAATCCTAATACAATTGGTAAAAATCTTGCTGGACCTACAAGTGATTGAACAAAAGTATCATCTAATTTATTAGTTGTTCTTTTCGAGATAATTTCTAATTTTTTAATAACTAATTTGCTTATTAGACCTCTAAAAATTAAGAATAGTAAAAATATTCCAATCCCAATTAAGATTTGAAAAATATCAACACCAAGAATTCCTTTATTCCATACTGATAAAAATATCTCCGAAAAATTATTAATTAATTCCATTTTTAAATTTTATATAACAAAAACTCTTCTTCTCCAGGGTTAAAAAGAAAAATCTTTTTCCATTTGATTTCGTTCAGTATTGACGAGGTTTTTTCGCCTATACACATTAAATTTGTATTCATCCATAAATTTTCGGTTTGGTAAATCTTTATGAAATTTAAGAAACTTGACGCACTATTTTGAGAGTAAACATAGACCATATCAGGCATATTTAATTTTAATTCGTTAACAAATTTCTCATCAAATTTTTGATTATGATCTACTCTGTAATTAATAATTCTTTTTACCTTAAAACCTTCACTTAATAACTGTTGATCTAAATCAATCGATATAGTTTCACCACTAACGTAAAGTAATTCTTTATTTTTGGACTCATAACTTTGTATAATTAACTCCTTTAAGTTTGTAACATTTCCTTCAGCCGCAATTGTATTTTGAAAACCAACACTTCTTGCTTTGTTTTCTGTAGCGTTTCCAACACAAAAGCATTTAATATTTTTATCTAATTTTACTGTGTTTAAAAATTTTACTGCATTTGCACTAGTAAAAACAATTCCACCATATTCAGAAAAGTTAATTTCTACATAATCAACCTTTTCAATTCTTATTAATGGGAGATGAGAAACTTGATGTCCTAATGATTGAAATTTTAATATCATTTCAGAACAATCCTCCAGTGGTCTAGTTAACAAAATATGCATATTATCTTTTATATGAATTATTTGATTTTGTTTTTAAAAGTATACCAATCTCTTTACCGATTTCTTTAAACTCATTCAAATTGCCAACTTTTTTTTCATAAAACCTTTGTTTACCATCTAAAGAAAAAAGTTCAGCCTCCACCGTAATATTATCTCCATCAACCACTGAATGAGCACCAATTGCTGTTTCACAATCTCCATCTAAAACTTTTAAAATATTTCTCTCAAGGTGAGCTCTTTTATGTGTCTCCTCATGATTAATTTTGTTTAAAATAGAAATTGTCTCATCATCATTCTCCCTGCACTGAAGAGCAATTATGCCTTGTCCTGCACTAGGAATTATTTCTTCAGCTGAAAAAATTTCTGAGATTTCATTTTCAAATTTTAAAAATTTGATACCAGCATAAGACAAAATAATTGCATCATACATCCCTTCATTCAATTTTCTAATTCTAGTATCTACATTTCCTCTAATTATTTTACAGTTCAAATCTTGCCTAATTTTTTTTATTTGAAATTCTCTTCTGTATGATGAAGTACCAACAATTGACTTTTGATCTAAATCTTTAAGTTTTTTTTTGTTCTTTGTAATTAAAATCTCTCTAGGGTCATTTCTTTTTAGAAAAGAATCTGTCCTTAATCCTTCTGTCTCATTAGCAGGCATATCTTTCAGTGCATGGACTGCAATATCAATATTTTTTAACTGAAGTTCTTTTTCAATATTACTAGAAAACAAACCTTTACCACCAAGCTCAGATAATCTTATATCCTGTACTTCGTCACCTTTAGTTGTAATTGATTTAATTAAAATATCTTCATTACCAAGGTCGGTATTTTCAATAATCTTATCTTTAGCTTGTTGAGCATAAAGTAAGGCAAGCTTGCTACCCCTTGATCCAATTATTATTTTTTTTTTCATAAAAAATTATTTCTTACTTGTATAAAGATTGTACAATTATTAAAAACTATTTGAATGAGCAAAAAACCCTTAATTCTTGGAATAGAGTCTAGTTGTGATGAAACAGCAGCTTCTTTAATAACTGAAAATGAAGAAGGATTCCCAGTAGTTTTATCCAACATTGTTTCTAGCCAAGTGGAGGTTCATAGGGAGTTTGGTGGTGTAGTTCCTGAACTAGCAGCACGTTCACACATTGAAAAAATTGATTGGATTGTCAAAAAAGCTATTGATGAAAGTGGTAGAAAAATTGAGGAAATAGATGCAGTTGCTTCTACCGCTGGTCCTGGATTAATTGTTTGTTTATCAGTTGGGTTAAGTTTTGGTAAAGCTTTCGCAACTGCAATGAATAAACCTTTTATTGCTGTTAATCATTTAGAGGGACATGCTTTAAGTCCAAAACTAAATACAAATTTAAATTATCCATATTTACTTCTTTTAATTTCAGGTGGACACTCACAATATTTAAGTGTTCAGAAGCTTGGTAAATATAAAAGATTAGGAACAACTATTGATGATGCATTAGGTGAGGCGTTTGACAAAACGGCAAAGCTTTTAGGAATAGAATTTCCTGGAGGACCTCAAATAGAAATTTTAGCTAAAAAAGGTGATCCAGAAAAATATGATTTACCAAAACCAATTTTCAGTAAAGGAGGATGCAATCTTTCTTTTGCAGGTCTAAAAACTGCCGTGTTGAAGATAAGCAAAACAATTAAATCAGAACAAGATAAATATGATCTTGCAGCATCTTTTCAAAAAACAATTGAGGAAATTTTATATAAAAAAACTAAAATTGCCTTTACTGAATTTGAAAAAATAAATGAATTAAATGAAAAAATTTTTGTTGTTGCTGGAGGGGTAGCGGCAAATAAGAAAATTAGGTCTATGTTAATTAATCTATGTGAAGAAGATAATTATAAAAGTATTTTTCCACCTATAGAGTTTTGTGGAGATAATGCAGCAATGATTGCAATGGTAGGTTTGGAAAAATTTAAAATAAATCAATTTAATAATTTAGATTATCCAGCAAAACCTAGATGGCCTTTAGATGAAAACGCTTCTTTTTTAAAAGGGGCTGGGGTTAAATTTGAATAAAAATTCTAATTTATTTTTTTATTTAAATGTATTTCAAGCTCATTTTTTAAACTGCTAAAAACTGGACCCCAATCATTCAATTTTTTTTGTTTAATTATTTTTATTGATGGATACCATGGTGTTTTTTTATCATCATAAAACCATCTCCAATCTGAATTAAAATTTAGTAATAAGATACAGCTTAAATTCAAAATTCCAGCAAGGTGAGCAATTACTGTATCAGAAGAAATAATCAGATCTAAATTCATTAAATATTTAGATAATTGATTAAAATTTTTATTCCCTAAATCTTGTATTTCAAATTTATTATATTCGTCTAAATCAATTTTTTTTATTCCCTTTGATAATTTGTAATAATTTATATTTTTTATGCTCAATATTTCTTTAAAATATTTAAGTGCAATAGACCTATATTCGTCATTAGGATAGTTAACATTACCAAACCAAGTAAGGCCAATATTTAGTCTATCTTTAGGTAAATTTATTTTTTCTTCCTTCAAAATAAGAGGTCTAAATGTAAGTTCATTTTTGTTTTTAATTTTTAAAAGATGTGGAAGACTACCTAGAGAAATTTGATAATCAAATTTTTGAGGATTTGTTTTTAAAAAATCATAGTCAACAACATTAATATTTTCATTTAGATTCTCTAATAAGTCGACAAGACTGTGGTTAACTACAAATGTAATATTTTTTGTAAAATATAAAAGATCAACAACGAATCTTGAAAAATTTATTGTATCACCTAAACCTTGTTCGTCCCATATTAACACTTTTTTTCCAGCTAATTCATCAAGCGATTTAACATCTTTAAATTCTTCAAACTTTTTAGGAACAGGATTTTCATTTAAAAATCTATTTTCATATAAATTAAATCCCAAATCTAACTTTCCTAACTTCAAATAACAGTGGCTTAAATTCCATAAACAAGATTTAAACTCAGGTTTTAATTCTTTGCACTTAAGATAAAAATTTAGT
>CACKXG010000019.1 GCA_902604035.1 uncultured Pelagibacteraceae bacterium | reverse complement strand
ATAAAATTCTATTTGTTTATAGAAAAAAAATTAATTCTTTGTTTCACTTTGGTGAGTTCGCTAGAATATATCAAAGTTTTAAAAAATTTGACTCATGTTTTAAATCAAATTCTATAGGTTCTAATGAGGTATTTAAATTTTGTTTAGACAATAATATAAAATTAATTTATTCAGCAACATCTGCAAGTCTAGGAAATAAAGGGAATGATAAGAATTTGTCTCCATATGCATTTACAAAAAGTAAAAACTTAGAATTGTTAGAAAATTTGAAAAAATGGTTTAATTTAAAATTTGAAATAATTTATTTTTATAATGTTTATGGTCCGAGACATATTAAGTCTGGAGAAATGGCTACAGTAATAGGAATCTTTGAAAACTTGTTTAAAAAGAAAAAACCCTTAACCATTGTAAGGCCTGGTAATCAAACCAGAAGATTTACTCATATTTCAGATACAGTAAATGTATGCATAGAGGCTTGGAAAAAAAATAGATGCTGTCACTATAGTATTTCTCATAAAAAATCTCATTCAATTAAAGAAGTGGCAAAAATGTTTAAATCTAAATATAGGTATTTAAAAGCGAGGCCAGGAGAGAGATATTCTTCAGCATTAACTAACATGTCCTTAAATAATAAGATTATAAAAAGATATGGAAAAATCTATTTGAAAGATTATGTAACATCGTTTATTAAGGGTGAAAATTTATGAAAATTAAAAGCTCATTAAAGTCCATAAAAAAAAGAGACTTAAACTCAAAATTAGTCAGAAGAAGAGGAAGAGTTTATGTCATCAATAAAACAAATCCGAAGTTTAAAGCAAGACAAAAGTAGTTTTATGGATAACGAAAACCATAAGAATACTTGGAATAACTTTACAAAATTTGTTTTGTGGGGAACTGTCGCAGTAATCTCAGTTTTAGTTTTAATGGCAATATTTCTTTTATAGTATTTAACTTATTTTTTTATGAATTTAGCTTCAATTTCAGAAAATCGAGATATTGAAAAGCGAATAGCAATTACTCCAGAAATTGCAAAAAAATATATTAATTTAGGATTTAATTTAACTTTACCAAATAATTATGGAACTTACGTAGGTTTTACTGACGAAGAATATAAAAATTTAGGTGTTAATTTTTTAGATAATGAAGATGAAATAATTAAAAATTCTGAGATTCTTATTCAATTAGGATTACCTATTGAGGAAAAATTATCTTTTTTTAAGGAAAATCAAACTTTAATTGGCTCATTAAACACTTTTGTGAATAAAGAAAAATTAGAGAATTTAAAATTAAAGAAAATAAATTGTTTTTCTTTGGAGTTGCTACCAAGAATTACAAGAGCACAATCAATGGATATTTTATCATCACAAGCTAACCTCGCTGGTTACAAAGCGGTGGTAGAAGCTTTCCAAGTTTATGAAAGAGCAATTCCGATGATGATGACTGCAGCAGGAACAATTCCTGCAGCAAAAGTATTAGTAGTTGGAGCAGGAGTTGCCGGACTACAAGCTATTGCAACTGCTAAAAGAATGGGAGCTGTTGTATTTGCAACGGATGTGAGGATGGCCTCAAAAGAACAAGTTGAGAGTTTAGGAGGAAAATTTCTTACAGTTGAAGGGTCTGAGAATTTAGAAACTGAAGGTGGTTATGCGAAAGAAGCGTCAGATGAATTCAAAAAAAAACAAGAAGAACTACTTTCAGAAACATTAAAAAAAATTGATATAATAATATGTACGGCTTTAATTCCAGGTAGAGAAGCTCCAAAGATAATTAAAAAGGAAATGTTTAAAAATTTACAAGCAGGTTCAGTCATTTATGACTTAGCAGCAGTTCAGGGAGGGAATACTGAATTTACTGAGGTTGATAAAATTGTTGAAAAAAATGGTGTTAAAATTTTAGGTGAGGCAAATATATTAAATAAATTACCTGTATCAGCTTCTAATTTATATGCTAAAAATGTATTTAATTTTATCTCTAATTTATATGATAAAGAAAATAAGAAATTAAATATTAATTTAGAAGATGAAATAATAGAGAAAACACTTATCAAGTAGAATTATGGAAATAGACCCTTTTATATTCAGATTAAGTATATTTATATTATCAATATTTGTTGGCTACTATGTTGTATGGAGTGTAACACCTTCTTTACATACTCCTTTAATGTCAGTTACGAATGCAATTTCTTCAGTAATCATCGTAGGTGCTATAATTGCAGCTTTGTCAGGGAGTGATGGAGTAGTTTTTTCATCATCAAGTATTTATGGATTTTTAGCAATAATTTTAGCAGCTGTTAATATTTTTGGTGGATTTTTAGTCACCCAAAGAATGTTAGCAATGTATAAAAAAAAGAAAAAGGATAAATAATTAATGTCTGCAAATCTATCTGCAATTTTATATTTAGTATCCGGGGTATTATTTATTTTAGCTTTAAGAGGTTTGTCTTCTCCTGAAACTTCAAGACAAGGAAATTTATTTGGAATAATTGGAATGGTTATAGCTGTGACAGTTACATTTTTGTCAGTTGGTAATTTTGGTGCTGGATTTGTCTATGTTTTAATATTTTTAGCTATTGGTGGGAGTCTTGGAGCATTTATAGCTTATCGTATCCCAATGACTGCAATGCCAGAATTAGTTGCAGGCTTTCATAGTTTAGTTGGTTTAGCAGCTGTATTTGTAGCAATCTCTGCATTTATTAATCCGTCTGCATTTAATCTTGGAACACCTGGAAATATTAAACTTGCAAGTTTAATTGAAATGGCAATTGGAGCAGCAGTCGGTGCAATCACTTTTTCTGGATCTGTTATAGCATTTTTAAAATTACAAGGAATAATGTCAGGTGCACCAATAACTTTTAAAGGCCAACATTTATTAAATGCATTATTGTTAATTTTGATTGTAATTTTAACTATTTATCTCTGTTTAACACAATCATCTAATTTATTTTGGATATTAATTGCAATTTCTTTTTTAATTGGATTTTTAATTATTATTCCAATTGGTGGTGCAGATATGCCAGTTGTAATTTCAATGTTAAATTCTTATTCAGGTTGGGCTGCAGCTGGAATTGGATTCACTTTAGAAAACACAGCCTTAATTATTACAGGAGCATTGGTTGGATCATCTGGTGCAATACTTTCATATATAATGTGTAAAGGAATGAATAGATCGTTCTTTAATGTTATTTTAGGAGGTTTTGGAGCTACAGACCAAACTTCTGGAAGTCAAAACAAAGAACAAAGACCAGTAAAAAGTGGTAATGCAGACGATGCAGCTTTTTTAATGAAAAATGCATCTTCAGTTATAATCGTTCCTGGGTATGGAATGGCAGTGGCACAAGCACAGCATGCTTTAAGAGAAATGGTGGATACATTAAAGAAGAACGATATCAAAGTATCATATGCTATTCATCCAGTTGCAGGACGTATGCCTGGTCATATGAATGTTTTGTTGGCTGAAGCAAATGTTCCATATGATGAAGTATTTGAATTGGAAGAAATAAATAATGATTTTGCAAATGCAGATGTTGCATTTGTGATCGGAGCAAATGATGTTACTAATCCTGTAGCAAAAACAGATCCTCAAAGTCCAATTTATGGAATGCCAGTTCTAGACGTGGAAAAATGTAAATCTGTTTTATTTGTAAAAAGAAGTTTATCTCCTGGATATGCAGGAATAGATAATGATTTATTCTATAAAGAAAACACTTTAATGCTTTTTGCAGATGCAAAAAAAATGACAGAAGATATTACAAAGAACCTGTAGATCTTATGAATATAAAAATTTTTTGTGATATTGCAGACCTTTCTTTAATTAAAAAATTTAATAAAAAAAAATTTGTTAAAGGGTTTACAACTAATCCAAGCTTAATGCGAAAAGCTGGCGCAAAAGACTACAAGTCATACTCCAAACAAATACTTAAGTTTTGCAAAAACAAACCAATTTCTTTTGAAGTATTTGCTGATGATCAAAAATCTATGATTGAGCAAGGAAAAAAAATAAATACCTGGGGTGAAAATATATATGTTAAAGTTCCAGTGGTTAACTCAAAAAATAAGTTTACAGGAAATGTAATTAAAGAGCTTAATGATAAAAATATTAAGTTAAATATAACAGCGGTATACACTGCTAAACAAACTGCAAAAATACTTAAAGTAATAAATAAAAAAACAAAAGTAATAATATCAATTTTTGCTGGAAGAGCAGGGGATACTGGAAAAGATCCAATCCCTGAATTTGTCAAAAGTATTAAATTAGCAAAAAATTATAAAAATGTAGAAATCTTATGGGCTAGTGTGAGGGAACCGTATAATTATCTGCAAGCTAAACAATTGGGCTGCCATATAATTACTATTCCTCCAGCTGTAATTGAGAAAATAGAAAAATTTGGAAAATCATTCAATCAGCTAACTATAGAAACAGTTAAAGCTTTTCTTGTTGATAGCAAGAAATCTAATTTTAAAATATAATTAAATTGGTTGCGGGGGACGGATTTGAACCGCCGACCTTCAGGTTATGAGCCTGACGAGCTACCAGACTGCTCCACCCCGCGGTAATTTTTAAATTCTATTCTTAAGTTTATTTAATTTCTTAACTCTTTTAATATTTTCTTGAAGAATTCTTTTTTTCTTTTCAGAAGGTTTTTCATAAGTATTTTTCAATTTAATAACTTTAAAAAAACCATCTCTTTGAAGTTTTCTTTTTAAAACCCTCAAAGCTTGTTCAACATTATTATCTTTAACTTCTATTTTAATAACTACCTCCAAAAAAGCGCTTAGATAACACTTTTACAAATTTATGTCTATCGATTTTATTCATTAAACAGATGCCTGGTTCAACTTATTTTGTTTTTCTTTTTCTTTTTTTTCTCTTTTTATTCTTCTTTCAGCTTTTTCAATAGCCTCAACTAAATCTTTTTGAGTGAATAAATTTAAAGCAACTGGATCTTTTGGATTTAAATTATTATAGTTCCAATAACTTTTATTTCTAATTGATGTTACTGAATTTTTAGTAATTCCAACTAACTTAGCTATTTGAGAATCTTTTAATATATTGTGTTGTTTAATTAACCACAAAGCAGAGTCGGGTTTGTCTTGTCTCTTTGATAGCGGAATATATTTCTTTATTTTTTTTTCGTTATTTGAAATTTCGATATCACTACTTTTAATATTTAATGGTCTATTTTCGTCTTTTGAAGATAGTTCAATTTCCTCTCTTGAAAGTTGTCCAGAAATAATTGGGTTATAAGCTTTTATACCTTTAGCAACTTCACCATCAGCAATTCCTTGTATTTCTACTTCATGAAGTTTACAAAAATCTGCAATTTGTTTGAATGTTAAAGTTGTATTTTCTACTAACCATACGGCAGTTGCCATTGGCATTAAGGGTGCGTTTGACATTTAGCTCTTTTTTTCCGATTTAAAATTTTGGAATTTTTTATTAAATTTACTTATTCTACCTTTATCCATTAGTTTTTGCTTTCCACCAGTCCATGCTGCATGAGATTTAGGATCTATTTCTAATTTTAATATATCCCCCTCAGCACCCCAAGTTGATTTAGTTTCAAATTGAGTACCATCAGTCATCTCAACTTTAATAGTGTGGTAGTTTGGGTGTATGTCTTTTTTCATATCGAGACTTATAGCAAAAGAAACTTAGAACACAATTAAAAGTTCTTTAAATTTTCAAGCATTTTATCATTAATTGCACTACTTGATGCTCGAATATCTATATTATTATGATCGAATTTATCTAAATCATTAACTATCCCGCCTGCCTCCTCTACCAACAAGGCTCCTGCTGCTACGTCCCAAATATTAATTTTATTATGAAAAAAACCATCCAATCTACCTGAAGCCACATAAGCCAAGTCTAAAGCTGCGCATCCGCTGTATCTCATATTTAAATTGCTGAATTTAACTCCTTCATGATTACTGGAAAATAAACATTCATCAATTAAGTTTTTTTTTGATACTCGTAATCTTTGATTGTTAAGATAAGCTCCTTTGTTTTTTTCTGCATAAAACATTTCATCTTTAATAGGATCATAAATTAAACCACTAATTATCTCTTTTTTAGATTCAAGAGCCAAACAAATGGCAAAATGAGGAATGCCATGTAGAAAATTTATTGTACCATCTATAGGATCTATAATCCAAATATTATCTTTATCTTTGTTTTCAATTGAACCAATTTCCTCTGATAAAAAAGAATAATTTTTTTTTGTTTTAGAGAGTTCTTCAATTAGAATTTTTTCAACATGTTTGTCAGTTTTTGTAACAAAATCTCGGGGTCCTTTTTTAGATACTTGTAGTTTCTCAACTTCTCCAAAATCTCTTATAACAGACTTTGAGGCTTTTTCAGCTGCTTTGATCATGATGTTTAAATTTGAGGATATAGAGATCATTTTAGATTTTTTTAATGTATTCTAAATTTCTAGTATCAACTACGATTTCATCACCCGCTTCTATAAACGGAGGAACTTGAATATTTAAACCATTATCAAGAGTTGCTGGTTTGTAAGATGATGAAACAGTTTGACCTTTAAGCGCAGCATCAGTAGTTTCAATTTTACAATTTACTTGATTAGGTAATTCAATTGATAAAGGGTTTTCATTATAAAAACTTACAGAAACTTGTAGGTTTTCAGTTAAAAGTTTACCTTTATCACCTACAGTTTCTTTTTTTATTTCTATTTGTTCAAACGTTTTTGGATTCATAAAAAAATAATTAGTTTCATCACTATAAAGATAATTGAAAGTCATTTCCTCCAATGATGCTTTTTCTACTGTTTCACTTGATCTAAATCTTTCATTTAACTTTGTATTTTTGTTTAAACTTTTCATTTCAACTTGAGCAAATGCACCACCTTTTCCTGGTTTTACATGTTGCGTTTTTAAAACTTGCCACAAATCATTTTTATATTCTAAGAGCATTCCAACTCTTATTTCTCCAGCATTAATTTTCATTTTAATCTTTCTACAGCTTGTAATGGTTTATATTTTTTATTTTTCCAAATGTAGCCTGAGATAGCTAAAAAATTTGCATTATTCAATAATAGATTTTTATAATTAACATCATTAATTCCACCAATAGCTACTGTTGGTATTTTTTTAAGTTTTTTAACTTTATTTAAAATCTTTACAGAAGCTACATACTTAGTTTTTTTAGTTTTAGATTGATTAAAAGCACCAAAGGCAATGTAATCAGCTTTAGCTTTAATTGCTTTTTTTGCTAAATTCATAGAATTATGACAAGTAATTCCTATAATTTTTTTACCAAGTATTTTTTTTGCAGTCTTAATATTCATATCTTTTTGACCTAGATGACAACCATCAGCATCTAGTTTTAAAGCAAGTAAAGGGTCATCATTAATTATAAATTTTACGTTATTTTTTTTACAAATTTTTTTAATTTTTTTTCCAATTATTATTTTCTTATTCTGAGAGTAACTTTTAAGTCTGAGCTGAAAAAAACTTACTTTTCCAGTTTTTAGAACCAACTTTAGATTGCTATAGAAAGAATTAAGTATTTTGTTAGGAGAAATAAGATAAATAAATTTATTTTTATTTATTTTCAAGTTCGCTCGACCATTTTCCTTGAGCAGCTAAGGTACACATTTTAGCTCTATGATTAAAAGTATTTTGAGTTGCTTCTACATTTTTAATATCATTAGACCAAACTTTTAAAGCACTTTGCTGAAGAGCTCTTCCATATGAATAGGTCATAATAAAATTTGTATTATTATTTTTATTAATTAAATTTAAATTTTCTGTAGCTTCAATTTCAGATTGCCCTCCAGATAAAAAAGCTACTCCAGGAACTTCATTGGGAACAGAATTTTTAAGGCATTCTAGTGTTTTGATGGAAACTTCTTCACTAGAAATTTTATTTTCTGACTGACTCCCAGACAAAACCATATTTGGTTTTAATATTATTCCTGAGAGATCAACTTTGTGTAAAATTAGTTCGTCAAAACACTTTTTAATTACCTCAGATGTTTTATTTAAACAAACTTCTGCAGAGTGGTTTCCATCCATTAATACTTCAGGTTCTACTATAGGAACCATTCCACTTTCTTGAACTAATGCAGAGTACCTTGCAAGTGCATGAGCATTACTCCTAATTGCAAGTTCGCTTGGATATTTTTCACTAATAGAATAGACACCTCTCCATTTTGTAAATCTTGCTCCAAGAGCATAATACTTTTTTAATCTATCTCTAAGGCCATCTAATCCTTCTGTAATTTTTTCTTTAGGGGAATTTGCTAAATCTTTTGCTCCAGTATCGACTTTAATTCCAGGAACTGCACCTGAACCAGAAATTAAATCAGGTATTGATTTTCCTGTGCCCGAAATTTGATTTATGGTTTCATCGTAAAGAATAACACCACCTATACAATCCTTCATTCCATCTGATGAAAAAAGAATTTCTCTGAAGGAAAGCCTATTTTCTGGAGTTGATTTGATATTTACTGCTTCAAGTCTTTTTGTCATAGTTCCATTGCTTTCATCAGCTGCGAGTATACCTTTCCCATTGGAAATTATTTTAAGTGCAATTTTATTTAATTCAGACATTTTAATTTAATGCGGTTATACCAGGAAGGTTTTTACCTTCAAGATATTCTAAAAAAGCTCCACCTGCAGTTGAAACAAAATTAAACTCATTAATAGCGTTTAAATTATTTAATAAAGAAACTGTGTCCCCACCACCAGCAACTGAAAAAATTTTATTTGCTTTGTTATTTTCAATTATTTTCTTTGCTATTTGAATACTTCCATAAGCAAAATCTGGATTTTCAAAATATCCTGCGGGTCCATTCCAAAGTATAGTTTTGCTGTTATCAATAATTTTTGTTATTTTATCAATAGTTTTTGGACCAATATCTAATATCATTTCATCAATTAATATTTCGCTCAACTCTTTATTTTGAGGAGATCCATTTAAATCTTTAGATACAACCACATCCTCTGGATAGATTATTTTACATTTTTCTTTTTTTGAAAGAGAGATAATTTCTTCAACTATTTTATCACAATTATTTTCTTTAATTGATTTTCCAACACTATTTCCAGAATATTCTATAAAATTGTTAGCCATACCCCCAACAATTATAATATTATCAAATTTAGGAATTAAATTTTTAATAACATTTATTTTAGTTGAAATTTTAGAACCCCCAATAATACAAGTAATTGGTCTAGTAATTTCTGAAGTTATTTTATTAAGCGCATTAACTTCTAAATCTAGTTGTAACCCAGAAAACGAAGGTAAGAATTTTGGAATTTCATAAATTGAAGCATGAGCTCTATGCGAACAAGAGAAAGCGTCATTTACATATATATCTCCAAGATTTGACAATAATTCAGCAAACTCATTGTCATTTTGCTCTTCTTCAGAATAAAATCTTATGTTTTCTAAAATAAAAATATCTTCATTATAGTCATTAAAAAAATTTCTATTTTTTATTTCTTTAATATTTTTAGTAATTAGTTTTACTTTTTTTTTTAGTTTATCCTCTAATTCTGCACAAATTGGTTCTAGTGAGAGCTCTTTAACAATTTTACCTTTTGGTCTTCCAACATGAGATAAAATTATAATTTTAGCTTTTTCTTTAATTAAAAAATCTAATGTAGGAAGAATTTTATCGATTCTTGTTGTATCTGTTATTTCTCCTCTATCTAAAGGAACATTTAAATCTAGTCTTAATAATATTTTTTTATTTTTTAGATTTTTTTCGTTTATAATACTTCTCATTAAGAGATTTTATGCAAATTTTCAGCGATATCACACATCCTGTTGGAAAAACCCCATTCATTATCATACCAGGCTGATATTTTACCCATATTACCTCCAACTACGTTTGTCAAAGAAGCATCTACTATTGCAGAAGCAGAATGATGATTAAAATCTATAGATACTAATTTTTCATGAGTAACTTCTAAAATATTTTTTAATTTATTTTTTGATGCTCGTTCAAAAGCATCATTGATTATTTTTATATCAATTTCTTTTTTTGTACAAAAGATCAACTCTATAAGAGAAACGTTAGGTGTGGGCACTCTCATTGCTATTCCTTCTAATTTACCTTTAAGGCTTGGTATTATTTCTCCTATTGCTTTCGAAGCTCCTGTTGAGGTAGGAACTATTGATTGACTCGCAGATCTTGCTCTTCTTGAATCTTTGTGAGAATTATCTAAAATTCTCTGATCGCTAGTAAATGCATGAATTGTAGTCATAAAACCTTTTTCAATTTCAAAATTTTCATTAAGAACATTAGCCACTGGTGCTAGACAATTGGTTGTGCATGATGCAGCAGATATTATTTTATCTTCTTTAGTAATTATATTTTCATTAACACCAAATACTATTGTTTTATCAGCATTTTTACATGGAGCAGAAACGATCACCTTTTTTGCACCATTTTCTATATGAGCAAGAAGTTTTTCTTTCGAATTAAATTTTCCAGTACATTCGAAAACATAATCAACATCATGTTTTTTCCAATTTATTTCTTCAATTTTTGTTTCTTGAGAAAATGTAATTTTATTTTTATTAATTATTAAATGATTTGGATCATAATCTAAATCAGCATTTAATTTTCCATGTATAGAATCATATTTGATTAATTTAGATGTAGTTTCTGAATTTGACCTGTTGTTTATATGATTAATTTTTAAATTTTTATTTTTACTTTCGACAATTGATCTAACAACCATACGACCAATCCGTCCCATTCCATTAATTCCAATTTTAATTGTCATTTTATTTATTTAATAATTTTTTAGTGATATTTTTAATATTTGAACCTTCTAGTCCAAAATATTTATAAATATCTTTATAGGGTGCACTTTTTCCGAATTCATCAATTCCAAAAGCAATACCGTTATCACCCACATATTTTTTCCAACAATCGCTTGATCCAGCTTCAATGGATATTTTAAATTTTGTTTCTTTTAAAATTTTATTTTTATAAGATTTTGATTGTAATTCAAAAAGTTCCATACAAGGTATTGATA
>CACKXG010000018.1 GCA_902604035.1 uncultured Pelagibacteraceae bacterium | reverse complement strand
CTGGAAAAGAGTTTCCTGTTTTATTTGAGGGTTTAAAAGACATTATACCACTTTTAGGTCCAATATTATTTGGACATTCAATTGTTTTTTATTTTGCTTTTGCCCTTCCCTTCATAACTAGCTATTTTTTAAAAAAAACGAAAATTGGATTAATTGTAAGAGCTGTAGGAGATTCACCTGAGTCTGCATCTAATCAAGGAATAAATGTTAGGCTAGTTCGTTACGCTTGTATACTTTATGGAGGCGCAATGAGCGGACTTGCTGGTGCATATTTATCCATGATTTATACTCCTCAGTGGATTGAAAATATGACAGGTGGAAGAGGTTGGATCGCATTGGCTCTAGTGGTTTTCTCAACGTGGAACCCAATTAAAATTTTGATTGGTGCTATGATTTTTGGTGGCTTAACAATTATTCAGTTTCATATGCAAGCAATTGGAGTAAGAATTCCCGTGCAATTTTTAACAGCTCTACCTTACATCGTTACAATAATAGTTTTAGTTGTAATTTCTCGTGATAGTAGAAAAATAAGACTAAGTACTCCTAGTTCATTGGGGAAATCTTTTCATAAAGACAATTAATTTAAAAATAATCATTTTTTTTTAGATAATTTAATTTAAATTTAAATAATTAAAAAATCAAAAGGGGAAATAATTTATGCATAAATTTTTAATTCGTTCTTTCGTCTCTTCTTTAGTTTTATTATTTACATTAACTGTAGCTGCAGTTGCCAAAGATGTTAAAGCAGCATTTGTTTATATTGGTCCAACTGGTGACCATGGATGGACATATCAGCATGATGTAGGTAGAAAAGCTGTTGAAGCTGCCGGATTTAAAACAACTTACGTAGAAGGTGTTCCAGAAAGTGCCGATGCTGAGAGAGTTCTTAGACAATTAGCTAATTCTGGTCATGATGTTATCTTTACAACTAGTTTTGGATATATGAATCCAACTAACAAAGTTGCAAAAGAGTTTCCAAATGTAAAATTTGAACATGCTACTGGATACAAAAGAGAACATCCAAATGTTTCAACATACGCAGCTAGATTTTACGAAGGTAGAACTATCTTAGGAACAATTGCTGGAACTATGACAAAGTCAAATATTATTGGTTATGTTGCATCTTTTCCAATTCCTGAAGTTATCAGAGGTATCAATTCATTTACTTTAGCTGCTCAAAAAGTTAACCCAAATATTAAAACTAAAATTGTTTGGGCTTTCACTTGGTACGATCCAGGTAAAGAAGCAGAAGCAGCAAAAGCTTTAATCGATCAAGGTGCTGATGTAATTGCTCAACATACAGATAGTACTGCTATTGTTCAAATGGCTGAAAAAGCTGGAGTATATGCTTTTGGACAAGCAAGTGATATGGACAAGTTTGCTCCTAAAGCTGTATTAACTTCAGTTGAAAATAATTGGGGACCATATTACGTAGACAGAGTTAAAGCAGTTGCAAATGGTACATGGAGTCAAAAAGATACTTGGCATGGTATTGGAGATGGTATGGTTGTGATATCAGATTTAGATTCACAAATGCCAGCTGATCTAAGATCAAAAGTTAAAAAACTTCAGGCAGATTTAGCATCTGGAAAAGTTCATTCTTTCACAGGACCAATTTATGACCAGAAAGGTAACTTGATGGTTGCTGAAGGAAAAACTGCAGATGATGGAATGCTCGCAGGAATGATGACTTACGTTAAAGGTGTTGAAGGAGATATACCTAAGTAATCAGTTTCCAATTTAAAAAATTTAAAAGGCCGGTTTTTTAACTGGCCTTTTTTATATCTGATGTTTTTTTTTGATTTCTTCAATCCTTAATTCTTCATAAATTTCGAAGGGCTGTACTATCCAAGGATTATCAGGAAGTCTATTTGCACAGAAGTCTGGCTCAAATGTTGATTTCTTTTTTTTAAATAATGTTGCGGTTTTAATGTCTTCTATTTTATCTTTAATGGGTTCGTATTTTTTTAACCAATCTATACTTTTGTTAAAAGTTATTCCTGTGTCAGATAAATCATCACATAAAAGTATTTTTCCACCCATATTGGGTGCTATCGAACTCATTTCTCTTGAAAACACAATATCACCTTGCTCATCCTCTACTCCTTTACCACTGTAAGACTCAACTGCAAGATACGCACATTTTAATTTAAAAATTCTACTTAAAACATCTATCATCGGCGCTGCTCCACGCATGATACCAACTAGTATTGTCGGTTTATATCCGCTCTCATGAATTTGGATTGCTAGCTTCTCAACAGTTTTGTTGTACTCGTCCCAGCTGACAATCATTTTTTCAGACATAATTTTTTATATCTATTTATTTAAATAATAAAACTAAAACTGCAAGAACGATAAGTGCAATTATTGATGATATTAAAATATACAACCTATGAATGTTTCTTCCTCTTAAATTAAAATAATGTCTTGCTACACCAGAAATAACAGCAATCGCACACAGTATTAACCAATTATATTGATGATAAACTAAAAAGCTTGAATGCCCAGAAAGCATTATAAACAAAACTAAAAAAGTGGAATAATTATTATGAATTGATCTTTGTTTAGCTGCTAGAGACAGACTCATATCAAATTTTTCACCTCTTTCACTACTACTAATTATATTCATTTGATTGGGTATAATTACTGTAAAAACATTGCCAAACATATTAGTACCAATGATTAATCCAACACTTAAAATTGCAAATTTTGGTCCAAATAATTTTGTAAGTCCAAATGAAACAACTGCTAACAAAATTATTCCTAAGGATATAAATAAAATATTATTCTCAATTAATTTTGATTTACATAAAAGATCATAAATAAACCAAGCTACAATCAATGATAAAAGTGAAATAATAATTGCATAACTAGGAGGCATTAAAAGAACACGCTTATCAACCATTAATACTCCAGCGTTATAATAGTAAATTACAACTAAGAGCAACATTCCTGTTACAAAAGTTAAGTAACTTTGCCACTTAAAGATTACTAATCTATTTAAGTAATCTTGAGGTGGAGATGTTTTTAACCTTGAAAGTTTATAAAAAAAACCAGAATGCATCAGATATCCTTCACCATCGATATCATCACTTGTTATATTTTTATTTAAATTATTATCTAAGTAATTAAATAAAAAACTATTACCTACCCATAATATTGCAAATAATACATGGCCCCATCTAAGAATAACTTCTAACCATTTTATTGTATAAGGTAAAAATTCCATTAATATTTTATTTTATCTACTTTTTTATCCCAAATTTCAAATGCTTTTAAAGCTTCATCTCTGAGCATTTGTACCATTTTAATTTTCCTATCATCAATTTTTTTTGGAATTTCTGAATAAATAAAGGAGTCATCGAAATCTATATTTTTTGCATCTTCTCTAGTATTTGCATAATATATTTTATCTAATCTTGACCAATAAATTGCTGAGAGACACATCGGACAAGGTTCACAAGATGTATAAATCTCACATCCAGAAAGATCAAAAGTATTTAAATTTTTACAGGCTTCTCTAATTGCTACTATTTCTCCATGAGCAGTTGGATCATTTGAAGAAGTAACTTTATTTGAACCCTCTGCAATAATCTTATCATCCTTAACTATAACACTTCCAAAGGGACCACCAATTGTATTTGCACTATTTATTGAAATTTCAATAGCTTTCGCCATAAATTTTTTTTTATCTTCCATTTTAATTTTTTATTTTGTTTTTAATTTTGTTTATGCTCATTAAAATTCTTTCAGGGGTTGCTGGTGCATTTAGTTCTGGTGCAAACTGATAATTTCCAATTGAAGCAACTGCATCTTTTATTGCATAAAAAACACTCATAGCTAGCATCAAAGGGGGTTCACCAGTTGTTTTTGCTTTATTAACAACTTTTTCTTTGTTTAATCCCTCGTTAAAAATTTCTACATTAAATTTTTTTGGAATATCACTTACCGCAGGTATTTTGTAAGTCGATGGAGAAAAAGTTGTAATCTGACCATCTGATTTCCATTTCAATTCCTCTATTGTTAGCCAACCTTGCCCTTGAATAAAACCACCCTCTATCTGACCAAGTTCTAGGGCTGGATTTATTGGTTTACCGGCATCATGCAAGATATCCACTCTTTCCAGTATATTTTCACCAGTCAATGTATCTACAGTTACTTCCGAAACAGCTGCTCCGTAACAAAAGTAATAAAAAGGTCTTCCTCTAAATTTTTTTTTATCAAAATTAATTTTTGGTGTTGAATAGAAGCCCGATGATGAAAGAGAAATTCTATTTAAATATGCCTCTTGAATTATGCTTTTAAATTCAAATTGTCTATTTCCAAATATTATATATTGATCTTTATATACTGCCTCTTGATTATAGATTTTATATTTTTTCTTAATAAATTTTTCTAAATTTAATTTAATTTTTGCTACTGCATTTAATGCTGCGGCTCCGTTAAGGTCTGTAGTTGATGAGGCAGCGCTAGCTGAAGTATTTGGAACCTTAGCCGTATTTGTTGATGAAATCTGAACTAAATTATAGGGTAATCCCAAAGAATTAGCCACTAATTGAGCTATCTTTGTATGGGTTCCCTGACCCATTTCTATACCTCCATGATTTAAATGAACGCTTCCATCTGTGTAAATATGAACTAAAGCTCCAGCTTGATTTAAATGAATTGTTGTAAATGAAATACCAAATTTTAAAGGCGTAATAGCTATACCCTTCTTTTTAAATTTGTTTTTTTCATTAAATTTTCTTATGTCCAAATATCTTTTCTTATAATTAGATTTACTTTCTAATTTTTTAAATATTTCATTAATGACATTATCTTCAACAGTCATTCCATAATGAGTTACATTTCTTTTATCTTTTTGATAAAAATTTTTTTTTCTGACTTCTATAGGATCTTTTTTTAAATACCTTGATATATTATCTATAATATTTTCTATGGCCATCATCCCTTGATTTCCACCGAAGCCTCTGAATGCAGTCGAAGTTGGAATATTTGTCTTACATAGATTATTTATTACCTCAATATCTGGAATATAATATGCATTATCTATATGAAGCAGAGCTCTCTCATTTATTGCAGCTGATAAATCAGGTGACATTCCACAATTTGAGGATAAATTTATTTTTAATCCTTCAATAATTCCTTCATCATTAAAACCAACTTCATACTCAGATAAAAATTCATGTCTTTTACCAGTCAATATTATATCGTCATCTCTATCTAATCTTAGTTTGACTGGCTGTCCTGATTTTTTTGCCAACAACGCACAAATACACGCTGTCATAAAATTTGTTTCCTTTCCTCCAAACCCGCCTCCAATTCTTCTGACTTCAACATTTATTGAATTACTTTTTTGATTAAACATTTTTGCAATTAATTGTTGCGTTTCCGATGGATGTTGCGTTGAACTAAAGACTAAAAAATTATCATCTTCTTTTGGAATAACAAAAGCTGCTTGACCCTCTAAATAAAAGTGCTCTTGACTTCCAGTTGTAAAATTTCCTTTTAAATTGTTTTTTGAATTTTTTATTTTTTTAGAAGGGTTGCCTTTTTTAATTTTTCTAGGTTTAAATAAAAATTGCTTTTTATTTAGAGCTTCTTTAATTGTAATAACAGGTTTTAAATCTTTATAGGTAATTTTGGCTTTTAATACTGCCTTTCTAGCAAGTTCTGTAGTTGTAGCAGCTACTGCAAATAATGGCTGACCAAAAAACTCAACTTTTTTTTCTGGAAAAATTGGATCACCATCAAAAACTGGACCCACATCATTCCTACCAGGGATATCTGTTTGAGTAACTATTGATATCACTCCTTCACTTTTTTTTACCTCGGTTAAGTCTATATTTTTGATTATTGCATGGGCTTTTTTGCTTAAACCAATAGCACCATAGATGGTATTTTTTGGTTCACTAATATCATCAGTGTACTCTGCATATCCACTCACATGCTTATAAGCACTATCATGTGGTCTTATTTCCTCAATGTAGTTCTCTTTACTCATTTAATTTACTCTTGATAACTTATTAGAATTTATTTCTACAAAACATTTCATCAATAAATTTTTTGCTATCTCTAGTCTGTATTCTTTACTAGCCCTCATGTCTCCAATAGGACTTAAATCTTTTTCTAAATATTTTTTTGCTTGATCAAAAGTATTGATTGTAAGAGGCTTATTTTTAAGAATTTTTTCACATGCTTTAGCTCTTTTTGGTACAGCAGCCATGCCTCCAAATGCAATATAAACCTCTTTAATTTTATTATTATTAATCTCAAAATTAAAAGATCCGCAAACAGATGAAATATCATCATCAAATCTTTTTGATATCTTAAATGCCTTAAAAATATTTTTCTTAAATAATGGTATTTTTATTGAATGTATAAATTCATTGTTTTTTAATTTAGTTTTTCTGTAATCAAGAAAAAAATTATTTAAAGGTATCACTTTTCTTTTGTTAAAACTTTCAATTAAAACCTCTGCGTTTAAAGATAATAGAATTGGCAGCGAGTCACCAATTGGAGATGCTGTTGCAATATTGCCGCCTATAGTTCCAACATTTCGAATTTGAACAGAGCCATATCTTTTTAGAACCAAATAAAAATCTGGATAATATTTTTTAATTTCTTTTTCAAATTTTATTAAAGGTGTAGCAGAACCAACTTCTAAATAATTTTTACTTACTTTGATAAAATCTAATTCATTAATTTCTTTTAAATCAATTATAAACGGAATTTCTTTTCTTTCTTTTGTGACTTTTAAAGATAAGTCAGTTCCACCAGCAAGAAAACTAAAATTAGAATGTTTTTTAATTATACCTTTTAAATCTTTAATATTTTTTGGTGAAAAATAAATTTTATCTTCTTTTTTAATATAAATATTTTTCGGTTTAATTTTTTTTAATTGCTGAATAACTTTATTTTTATTTTTAGAAAATTGATCATTCTTATTGATTTTATTTAAACTTTTAGCAGCATCAATTATGGGTCTGTAACCAGTACAACGACATAAATTACCTGATATAGAATCTGTTATTAATTCATTATTAAGATTTTTGTTATTTTTGAACATTGAAAATAAAGACATGACAAATCCTGGGGTACAGAAACCACATTGGGAACCATGAAATTTTACCATCGCATCTTGCACTGGGTGAAGTTTTCCATTTTGAGAAACTAAATCTTCAACAATTATAAGTTGCTTACCATTCAATGATGGGACAAACGAAATACATGAGTTAATTGCTTTATATTCAATTTTGTTATCGACTAATTCACCTAAAACAATTGTACATGCGCCACAACCACCCTCTGAACATCCTTCTTTAGTTCCTGTCTTTTTTAATTCAGTTCTAATATAATTGAGTAATGTTTGATTTGGATCGGGATTTTTGATTACTATAAGCTTGTCATTTAATAGAAATTTAACAGAACTCGATATCACTTAACTACCTCTGTAAGTAGAATAACTCCAAGGTGAAACAAGTAAAGGAACATGATAATGCTGTGAGGGATCTGAAATACCAAATCTTATAACAACATCATCCAAGAATGGTACATCGCTAGCTGAAGATATATTTTTAAAATATTCACCAATATGAAAAATTAATTCATATTTACCCTTAATGAAAACATCTCCCTCTGCTAATGGTGAATTAGCTCTACCATCATCATTGAGTTTTGTTGACGTTAATTTTTTTCGTTCTGAATTATTAATATAAAACAACTCAACTAGGATACCTTTGCCAGGTTTACCAGAATACACATCTAAAACATGAGTTGTGAGCTTTGTCATAAAATTATAGTATCATTTAATTTCAAACTTAAATTTTTAAAAGTTATATGAGAACAATAGATAACATTAACGATCTTAACAAGTCTGATTTTTTGTCTATATTTGGTAATGTTTTTGAAAAAACTGAGTCAGTTGCTATGGAAGCTTTTGAATTAAAACCATTTAAAAACTTTGAAGATATTGTGTTTAAAATGCTTGATATTTATGAAAATTACGAAAAGAATAAAATTTTAGACATTTTAAATGCTCATCCTGAGCTTGCTGTAGCAAAAAAAATGACCTCTGAGTCTATATCAGAACAAGCCTCTGCAAAATTAAACCAATGTTCTAATGATGAATATGAAGAATTTAAAAAATTAAATTCAGAATATAAAAAAAAGTTTAATTTTCCTTTTATAATTGCTGTAAAAGGTAAAGATAAAAATGAAATTTTGAATAATTTTAGACAAAGAATACAAAGTGATGTAGAAAGTGAATTCCTTGAAGCAAAAAAACAAGTAAAAAAAATCGCAACCTTTCGTTTGAATGAAATAAATAAAAAATGAAAAAATTTATAAGTGCAAAAATGATTAACTTAGCGGATCCAAGAATTGGATCTAAAGTTATATTTAAGACTGATGATTTTTTTGCAGCTGCTCATAGAATATTAAACATCGAAACTCCAGTTTTTAAAGATGGACTATTTGACAAACATGGTAAATGGATGGATGGATGGGAAACAAGGAGAAGAAGATCAAAAGGTTTTGATTATTTAATTTTAAAACTTGGTAAGCCTGGAAAGATATTTGATATAGATATTGACACAACACATTTCAATGGAAATCAGCCCACACATGCTTCGTTAGAGGGTTGCTTAAGTAAAACAAAGCCTAATAAGAAAACAAAATGGATTTCTTTACTGAGCAAAAAAAAACTTGGGCCAAGCCGAAACCATAGCTTCAAATCAAACAACAAATCTGTTTTTAATTATATAAGACTAAACATTTTTCCAGATGGTGGAGTTGCAAGACTAAGACTTTATGGAAAAATTGAAATGGAGAGAAACTTTTTAAATAACAAAACTATCAACCTTACATCTGTTTTAAATGGCGCTTCAATTATTGGTTGTAATAATGAACATTTCGGCAGAGCTGAAAATATCATAGCACCTGGTAAAGGAAAAAATATGGGGGATGGTTGGGAAACAAGAAGAAGTAGGGGAAAAAACTTTGATTGGCTTATAATAAAATTTGGAAAACCAGGATTAATAAAAAAACTAGAGATAGATACCCATCATTTTAAAGGAAACTATCCCGACAGTTGTTCAATTCAAACTGCAAGCATTTCAAGAGATCTGCCCAATAAATCAATTGTCAATAATTCAAAAAATTGGAAGTTTATTTTAAATAAATCAAAACTGTCAGCTCACAAGAAACATATTTTTAAAAAATTCTTAATTAAGAGAAGTAAGGAAAATTATCTTAGAATAAATATCTATCCAGACGGTGGAATTTCAAGAATAAGGGCATTCGGAAATTTTGTGAGATGAAAATAATAAAAGCAAAAAAAATTACTAAAAAAAATTTTTCTAAATTTGGTCAATTAATAGATACGTCAAAAAAAAATCCTATAAATATTAATGATGGGTATGCAAAAAGATTTGATAATTTGATAAACGTAGATGCATCTAAAAATAAAGGGAAAGCAATTGTTAGTATTTTTAAAGCAAAAAAAAGAAAGTTTCCTATGAAAATTGATATGATGGAAAAACATCCTTTAGGAAGCCAAGCCTTTATACCAATGGAAGATACTAAATTTTTAGTATTTGTAGCACCGAAAGGAGATAAACCAGATGTAAATAAAATCCAATCCTTTTTAGTCCCAAAACAAACTGGAGTAAATTACAATGCTGGTATTTGGCACTTTCCGTTGATTTCTATGAAAAATATGAATTTTCTAATTGTTGATAGAAAAGGAAAAGGAAACAATCTTGTTATTTATAAATTTAAAAAAGATAAAATTATTTTGAAAAAATGAAAAAAAAATACCCAAGAGATTTAGTGGGATATGGTTCCAAAAAAGTTAAGGTGAAGTGGCCTGGTAATGCTAAGTTGGCTTTACAATTTGTACTTAATTACGAGGAGGGAGCAGAGAGTTGTACTCTTCATGGTGATAAAACTTCAGAAGTATTTTTATCAGAAATTATAGGAGCAAAACCAATTAAAGGTCGACACTTAAATATGGAATCAATTTATGAATATGGGTCAAGAAGAGGGTTTTGGAGAATTCATGATCTATTTAATAAAAAGAAAATTCCACTTACTATTTTTGGAGTTGGTATGGCATTGGAAAGAAATAAAGAAGTTTGTTCGGCTATAAAAAAAGCGAATTATGAAGTTGCTAGTCACGGGTGGAGATGGATTGACTATCAAAATGTATCAAAGAAAAAAGAAAAGAATGATATGAACCTTGCAGTCAAATCTATAAAAAAGATTTTTGGTAATCAACCTGCTGGTTGGTACACCGGTAGGTGTAGTGAAAATACTTTAAATTTAGTAATTGATAATGGTAGCTTTTTATACTGTAGCGACACATACAGTGATGATCTTCCTTACTGGATAAAAAAAGGTAATAAAAAACAACTAATGGTTCCTTACACACTTGATAACAATGATATGAGGTTTGCAACCAATCAAGGATTTAATTCGGGTGAACAATTTTATAATTATTTAAAAGATAGTTTTGATGCGCTTTATGAGGAAGGAAAAACTTCACCAAAGATGATGTCGGTTGGCTTGCATTGTAGATTAATTGGAAGACCTGGTAGAATACAGTCTCTTAAAAAATTTTTAAATTACATCACAAAATTTAAGGATATTTGGATCTGCAAAAGAGTAGACATAGCTAAACATTGGATAAAAAATTATAGTTAAAATTTTTATTATTGTTCCGCAGCTATAGAAGTATAGTGAGCAACCGCTTCTATTTCCTCATCAGTTAGTATGCCCTCCATTGCGGGCATTACTCCTATACCGTTTCTAACTGCCATTATAATTCTTTGAATATCAGGTCTAATTTCATTTAAATTTGGACCAACCATTGCGTTCGATCCAGCATCTGAGAGCATATGGCATGCTGCACAATTTCCAGCCCCAAGAAAAACTTCTTTTCCCTTATTAAACAGTTCATCAGCATTAACGTGGGTTAATGATAAAAATATCAAAAATAATAATGTATTAAAGAAATTTAAAAATAATTTTTTCACATAAATTTGGTATCATAATTAAA
>CACKXG010000017.1 GCA_902604035.1 uncultured Pelagibacteraceae bacterium | reverse complement strand
AGAAGGATGGTTTCCTTGAACAGCAACAATTTTATTTATCATATAATTCGTCTAAATTTTCGTTTTTTGAAAATTTACTAATCATATGATCTGCGTTTGTTGTCTTATTATCAATTACTTTTTGTAGATGGTTTAGGAATACAGTCTCGTTATTACCTTTTTTACTTAAAACATCTCTATTCTCCAAACCTTTTCTTGAAAGGTCTAAAAGTGTAGATGACCAATAAAGAAGATCTTTACCCATTAATTGAGTATTAAATCCCTTTTGCGGCGCCTCTAGGTAGGCGTTAATTATTTTATCGATCTCCCATGTTGAAATTAGTTCATAAACTTCATCTAAATTTCCATAAAGCATACCTATATTGAAAGCTGGTCCTGCACATAAACAATCCCAACCACAGGTATCCATCGATCTCAATTCAATATATTTCTTAACTCTGTTTTCTGTAAATATTGTGCTTAAGTGAGTTGTTAAGTCTGCTTCAGTTGGAAGTCTATTTCCAATTTCTTGGATTTTTCCTTCCATAAAATCCTTAAAAATATATTTCCTACCTGAGATATACTGATCTTTATGTTGTATAAATAATATAGGAAAATTAATTACAAAATCTGCATATTTTTCAAAATTCATGTTTTCGAAAAATAATTTAGGCAATCCACCTCTAGAAGTACTTTGCCACACTTTAGATCTATAAGATAAATAGTTGCTATTTTTTTTCTCTACAATTGAGGAATTGGCAAATAAAGCAATTGCAATAGGTACTATTGAGTTTGCTACTCTGAACTTTTTAATAAAATCTTCTTCAGAGCTATAATCTATATTTAACTGTGTGCCACATGTTCGATACATCATGTCCAAACTAAGTTCACCACCTAGAGGCATATCCTTAGTCATCAATTCATATCGTTGTTTAGGATTGTTTGGGATTTCATTTAATTTAGATATAGGATCGAATCCTGCGCTGACAATTTTTATATCTAGTTTTTTTGTAACTTGTTTTAATTCAAACAAATAGTCTTGTGACTCTGCACAAGCTTCGTGCATATGATTTAATTTATCTCCTGATAATTCTATCTGATTGCCTGGTTCAAGAGTTATATTTTTACCACCTTTATTAAGAGCAATGATATTTTCTTTTTCAAAAACTGGATTCCAGCCAAATTCAAACAGGGCTGTAAACATTTCTTTTATTTTTGAATAATCAATCCTTTTATTGTTTGAATTATTAAATAAAAACTTTTCATGCTCGATCCCAATTTTGAAATTTTTGGGCTCCTTAATACCTGATTTAAAATAATTAATAATTTTTTCTTTTGAATCAATCATGCGCTGTAAGTAGTGATTTATACCTAAATTTAAAGATAATAATAAGGCTCTTTTGCGAATATTTTTTTAACTAATGGCTTAAAATCATCCAAAGTCATGCTTTTGTAATCAGGGTCAAAAGAACATTGGTCATATTTTTCACAAAATTCTATAGTGTCTTGATAATACTTGTGGTCTTTAAATTTATCTCTTGCATTTCTATCACCCCCTAAATGATGGGCGCTGTAGTAAGTTTGAAAAAGACCATGGTGTAGAATAATCCAATAAGTTCTTTCTGAAACATAAGGTCTTAGTATAGATGCAGCATATTGCGAATGATTCATTGGCGCTAGATCGTCTCCAATATCATGCAGTAAAGTTGCAACAACCATTTCATCACTTTCTTTATTTTTAAAAGCTCTCGTTGCAGCCTGTAAGGAGTGTTCTAGTCTAGTGATTTTGTAACCTTCTAAAGTAGTAGTTTGTTTAGATAAATAATTTAAAACTCTATCAGCTGTTTGTCTTTCAAAGCTTTTCTCAAATTTTTCAAGAAGTTCATAATCTTCCTTAGTTCCATTTTTCATTTCAGTAAAATTTACTGTTTTCATAACTTAATTGTTTGATCCGGTACTTAATAAAGATAATTGAGTTATTTTATTATCTCCTAATTCATCTACTAATTTAACAGGATATTCACCTGTAAAATAATGGTCTGTTAATTGTGGATATGTTTCGTTTCTTTTTTCAAAACCAATAGCTTTATACAATCCCTCTATTGATAAAAATCTTAAAGATTTAGCTCCAATATATTCACAAATTTCATCATTTGTCTTATTTGCTGCTAACAATTCTTTTTTTGTAGGTGTATCTACACCATAGAAATCCGGATATCTTATTTCGGGGCAGGCGATTTTAACATGAACTTCTTTTGCGCCAGCATCATAAAGCATTTTAACTATTTTATAAGATGTGGTTCCCCGGACAAGTGAGTCATCAATTAGAATTATTTTTTTATTTTTAATTGTAGTTTGATTAGCATTTAATTTTAATTTGACACCCAAACTCCTAATTTTTTGGCTTGGTTCTATGAAAGTTCTTCCAACATAATGATTTCTAATTAAACCATGTTCAAAGTTCATTTTCAATTCTTGAGCAAAACCCATAGCAGCAGCATTTCCAGAGTCTGGGACTGGAACAACTATATCAGCATCAGTATCATTTTCTTTTGCAAGTTCTCTACCGATGTTTTTTCTATGCTCATATGCTGTTTTTCCTCCTATTAAACTGTCTGGTCTTGAAAAATATATATATTCAAATACGCAAGGCCTAACTTTTTTAGCAGGGAAGGGCTTAATACTTTTCAGTTCATTATTTTCAATTAATACTATCTCACCATTTTCAACTTCTCTTACAAATTTTGCACCAATAATGTCAAATGCACAGGTTTCTGATGCCAAGACATAACTATTGCCAAGCTTACCAATTACTAGTGGTCTAATTCCATAAGGATCTCTAACTCCAATTAAAGAGTTTTGAGTTAACATCACTAATGCATAACCACCTTGAATTTGAAAAATTGCATCGATTACTTTGTCAATTGTTTTTGGTCTTTTTGATTTAGCAATCAATTGAACAATCGTTTCAGTATCTGAAGTAGTGTAAAATATAGCTCCATCTTCAACTAGTTTATTTCTTAAAGCTATTGAATTAGTAAGATTTCCATTATGCGCAACTCCAATTCCACCTGCATTAGTATCAGCAAAAAAGGGCTGAATGTTTCTTAATATATTGTTACCAGTTGTACTATATCTGTTATGGCCAATTGCATAATTTCCCTTAAGATTATTAAGTACCTTTTCTTTGTTGAAATTATCACCAACTAAACCAAATCTTTTTTCAGAATAATATTTTTCTCCATCAAAAGTAACTATTCCACAACCTTCCTGACCTCTATGTTGAAGAGCATGCAGCCCAAGTGCTGTTAGAGCTGAAGCATCTTTTGCATTGCTAATACCAAAAACTCCACATTCTTCCTTAAGTCTTGGATTATAGCTCTGTAATTTTTTCTTTAGAATCTTGATATGTTTTTTCATTAGGAAATTCTTTTATCAGATAACTACTACCTTTTTCTAAATATGGAAAGACGTATGATTTGTCAAAATTTATTGGCCATTTATCATAATTATAAACAATATGAACACCTGAAAAGATACATACAGAAATAATGTAAGCTCTTAAAAAACCAAAAAAGAATCCAAATGTCGTATCTAAACCACCGATTCCCGTATATCTGACTGCTTTACTAATTCCCTTATTAATTAATAATACCAAAAAGATAACAACCACAAATATTACTATTCCTAAACCAACATCAAGCACATACTCATTATCAATTATGTCTTTTACATAAGGTTTAATTTTTGGAAATAGAATTAATGTAATTATGTATGCCAGCAACCATTTAGCCATTGAAAGGATACTTAAGATGAAGCCCTTCTTGTAACAATTTATCAAAGAAAGGATTGTTAAAATTAAATAAACTAAATCAATTATTGATATTGCTTTATAAAAATCTTGTATGATTTCTAACATTAAGATGATTTGCCAAAAGGTTTAATAATTAAAATTAATGAAGGAAGTAGTGTTAATACCGATATCATAGCTAATAACATTGCTAGTCCTGTAAATACACCAAAATAAATTGTTGGAATAAACTTTGATAACACCAAAATTGAAAATCCAAAAACAATCGTAATTGAAGTGTTTAGTATAGCAACTCCAACAGTTGAATGACACGTTTTTAATGTTTTGCTGTAATCCTTTATTTTATTAAACTCTTCTTTAAATCTATAGATATAATGAATGCTGTTATCTACAGCAATTCCTATTGTTATTGCTGCGATAGTTATAGTCATCATATCCAAAGGTATTCCTAACAATCCAATTATTCCTAGTATAAAAAAAGCTGCAATAAAATTTGGAACAACACCAATCAACGAAAGCTTGATATTTCTAAATAAGATTATGAACATTGAAAATATTCCAATCATAACCAATCCTAATGTTAATATCTGAGATTTAAATAGACTTTGTAACAAGTTATTAAATAATATTAATACACCTGCTAATTTGTAATCTTTTTCTTCTAAACCAAATTTATCTTTTAGATCAAAATTAATTTTGTTAATTAAATCATTTCTTCTTAAATCTTCCTGCGAGTCTATAATTCTTAAATTAATTCGAGCCTCATTATCTTTAATTGAAAGATAGGGATCAATGATTTCAGTTTTAATACTCTCAGGAATTTTAGAGTAAAGCACGCCCATTTCTAAAGTGCCTAAAGGTTTATTATTATTTAATTGAGTAGCAACCTCAATAATAGATGAAAAAGACAGGACTTTGCCAATTTCAGGTAGGCTATCTAAGTAATTATGAACAGATGTAATTAGATCAATTTTATCTTTGGTAAACCAGTATTTTTCATCATTAGCATCTTCTTCATCACCCCAATCGTCAAATTCATCATCTTCTTCAGATTTTTTCACCTTTTCTTTCTCAGGAAATTTTATAATAACTTCTAAAGGAGTGGTTCCACCTAACTCCTCATCTATAAGTTTCATACCCTTATAAATTTCAGTATTCTTATCAAAGTAATTGATAAAACTATTTTCAACTTCAAGCTTACTTATTCCAGTAATACTAAAAATTATAACTACTCCAGTTACTAAGAAGATTGAGTTTTTATTATTTATAGAAATTAAACTAAGTAAATTTGTGATTTTAGATTTTTGTTCTTTCTTCACTGAAATATTATTTGTGGGTGCAAAGTTTAAAAGGGTAGGTAGCAAAGTAAAAGTGATGATAAATGATGTAATTAAACCAAAAGTCATCATCCAACCAAAATCAATAATAGGTTTTATTTCACTAAAAATTAAAGATAAAAATGCAAAAATTGTTGTCAGAACGGTATAAAGAATTGGCCAAAACATTTTTGAAGTAGTTAGTGAAATAATTTCAAAATTATTTTTTGATGGAAAATCTTTTTTAAGCTGAAGAAACCTAGTACTCATATGAATATTCATCGCCATTGTTAAAATTAACATAAGTGCAATAAAATTTGATGAGATGACTGTAACTTTCCATCCTATAAGTCCAAGTAACCCCATCATAATTATCACGGAAAAAAGACAACTACTTATAGGAACCACAATCCAAAGCAGGTTTCTAAAAACAAACCATAAAGTAGCAATGATAAATAATAGAACTCCCAAACCAAAAACTATTATATCACTTTTGATAAAAGTCATCATATCATCAGCAATCATTGGTATTCCACCAAGATAAATTTTTCCAACATCACCATAACTTTGAATAACTTGTCTTATTTCTAAAATATTCTGATGGTTTTGTTTTTTGATTTGATCTTTAATTAGTTCAACTTCTTCTTTTGATTTATTTTCTATATCTTCTAATTTTTGAGACTGTTTAATGTTAACAATAATACCACTAGTTTTACCATCTTCGCTAATGACAAAATTACGAAAAACAGGACTATTTAAAATTTCTTTAAAACCTCGATCCCTATCAACATCTTCATCTTTTAATGTTTTAAAGCTTTCAAGTCTTTCTTGAAGTGGTGCATCAGAATTATTTAAAAGAGGAATATCTAATAATGTAATTACACTATGGACCCAATTTAGGCTCTGAATTTTATATTTTAAACTTAATAAATTATTAATTGATGAATCGGTTACCATTCCCTCATTTGGTGTATAGGTAAGAATTAAAAATTCTTTAGATCCATATCTCTCAGAGACTTCTTTCAAATATGCTAAATCTGGGTCACCCTCTATTAATAAGGTTTCTGATGAAGCATCTAGCCTAAAATTTTTTGAATAGTATCCAAAACTTAAAATAGCAATAATTAACAATACAAATATTGCTTTGGGATTTTTAAGGATAACGTTTTGATAAAAATGAGCTATCATTCAAGCTCTTTATATTGGAATTTAACTTGATTGAGTATCCTTAAATTTTGTAAATCTTTCCTCAAATTCAAGAGTTACATTACCAATAGGACCATGTCTTTGTTTTCCAATTATAATTTGAGCTAAATGTGCAACTTCATTCATTTTTGCTTGCCATTCTGCATGTTCAACTGTTGCCTCTCTAGGTTCTTTTCTTGAAAGATAATACCCTTCTCTATAAACAAACATTACAACGTCCGCATCTTGTTCAATTGAACCAGATTCTCGTAAGTCTGCTAACTGAGGTTTATGATCATCTCTTTGTTCTACCTGTCTAGACAGTTGAGAAAGAGCTACAACAGGCACAGAAAGCTCTTTAGCAATAGCTTTAAGACCTTGAGTTATTTGAGAAATTTCTTGTACTCTACCATCTCTATTATTAAGCGAACCACGCATTAACTGAATATAATCTACCAAAATCATATCAAGACCATGAAGTCTTTTTATTCTTCTAGCTCTATTACTTAATGCAGCAACACTGATAGCTGGCGTTTCATCTATATAAAGTGGAAGGTCAGCAATATCTTTTGATGTTTCTATAAATTTATCAAATTGATCATCAGTTATCCTTCCTCTTCTAATGAAGTCTGAACTTATTCTAGCTTGCTCAGAAATTATTCTTGTGGACAACTGTTCAGAGGACATTTCAAGTGAAAAGAATGCTATAGATGATTTTTTTCCACTATCTTGTAATTTTTTAGCAGCATTATAAGCAATATTAGTTGCAAGCGAGGTCTTACCCATTGATGGACGACCTGCAATAATAATTAAATCTGACTGATGTAATCCACCTAGTTTATTATCTAAATCTGTTAAACCTGTAGGAACCCCAACTATCCCTTCTTCATTTTTAAATGCAGCTTGAGCCATTTCTATTGTTTGTTTCATAGCATCATCAAATTTTACCAAAGACGTGTTCGAAGAACCTTTTTCAGCCAAATCAAATAAAAGTTTTTCAGTATTTTCAATTATTGATTGACCATCATTTTCTAAATCTGTAATTTTTGCATCATCAGCAGCTTGTTCTGAAATTTTTATAAGTTCACGTCTTACAAACATGTCATAAATAATTTTAGCGTACTCAATTGTTTGTCTTATAGATGTAGAAAATTTAGTAATTTTAACCAAATATTCTGAAACGTTAATATCATCTTTCTCATCTTTAAAATAATTCTTTAACGTTATTGGATTTGCAAGCATCCCTTTAAAAATCATACTTCTAATTGCATTAAAAATTTTTTGATGCATTGGGTCAAAAAATTTATCACCAAAAGTAGCTTGAATTTCAGGATCTAGAATAAGACTTATTTCATCATAGATTTCATTATTTACTAAAAGAGAGCCAATGACAGCCTGTTCTGCTTCAATATTGTTTGGTAATTCTTTAATTTGATCTTTGACTATACTTAAATTGTTTTCCATGAAAATAAACTTACATGAAAAATGATTAAATCAAATTGTATATTTCTATTGGGGAAAAGAATGTATAATTACTGAATTGTGTCAGCTGAAGATACATTGATTGTAATTTCAGCATCAACTTCTGAGTGTAAAGAAATTTTAACTTTAAATTTTCCTAAAGCTTTTATTTCTTCAACTGGTTGTATCATTGAAGGCTTTATATCAATTTTATTTTCTTCTTGAATAAGTTTTGAAATTTCAGTTGGTTTAACTGAACCATATAATTCATTATTTTCTGTACTTAGTTTTTTTACAGAATACTCTTTACCATTAATTTGCTCAGCAATTTGAGTGGCTTGTTTTTTCTTTTCATTATCTTTTTTAGATAACTCAGCTTTAATTTTTTCAACTTCTTTTATATTTTCTTTCGATGCATAAAGAGCTTTTTTATTAGCAATTAGAAAGTTTCTAGCAAAACCTCTTTTTACATCAATTACTTCACCAATAGATCCAATTCTTTTTACGTTTTCTAATAATATTACTTTCATTTTATATAAGTGCTAAGTTTCTTGCTCTTTTGATTGAAATAGAAAGTTCTCTTTGCTTTTTTTGAGATACATTTGTAATCCTTGAGGGTAAAATTTTACCATTCTCAGAAACATATTTTTTTAAAAGTTTAATGTTTTTATAATCCACTTCAGGAGCACCCTTTAGCGACAATGGGCAAGTTTTTTTGAATTTATATTTATTAGGTTGAAAAATACTTAATTTTGCAAAGTTACTTTGTTTACCTTTTTTTTTTCCACTTTGTCTTTTTGGCATTAGTTTTTAACACTTTCTTTTTTTTCATTATCTTCTTTTTTTCCAAAATAGTTTGTTTCTAAGTCAAATTTTTTTACTCTAACTGTTAGATATCTTAGTAATTTTTTATCTATAGCTTCACTTTTTTCTAATTCATCAATAACATTACCTTTACCTTTAATTTTAAAGTGTATGTAACTTCCTTTTTTATTTTTTTTTATAAGATAAGATAGGTTTAGTAATCCCCAGCTTTCAGTTTTAACAACTTCACCATCATTTTTTTCAACAATTTTAGAATATTTTTCTGTTAATTGCTTTAATTCACTTGGCGAAGTATCCTGTCTAGCTATAATTGTATGTTCGTATAAATTCATTTAAGTTCTTTAATAAAAAGTGAGGATATACTATTATAAAAGTTCAATTACAATAGTTAAAAAGGCAAAAAAATTAGTTTTTTTTATATGTTTTCAGTAATTTTTCCAGGTCAGGGATCTCAAATAGTGGGAATGGGAAAAGAGCTTTATGATAAATTTAATATAGTAAAAGACCTTTTTAAAAAGGCAGATGACATACTAAATTTTTCTATTTCCAAACTTATTTTAGAAGGACCTAAAGAAGAGCTAGATTTAACAGTTAATACACAGCCAGCAATATATATAATAAGCTTTTCAATATTTAATCTTATAAAAAAAGAATTCAACTTGGATTTAAATAAAGCAAAATATTTTGCAGGACATTCTTTAGGTGAATATTCAGCTTTATCATGTGCTGGATATCTGGATTTTTCAGATACTTTAAAAATACTAAGAATTAGAGGAGACGCAATGCAAAACGCTGTGCCTAAAGGGCAGGGAGGAATGGTTGCTGTATTAGGTTCATCAGTCGATGTGATTGAAAAAATTTTGACAGAAAATAAAGAAAATTTAAAAGCACAAATTGCAAATGACAATTCCGAGGGCCAAATTGTTTTGAGTGGAAAAACAGAGGATTTGGAAAAGTTAATTCAAATTTTAAAGAATAATTCAATAAAAAACATTAAACTTCCAGTAAGTGCACCCTTCCATTGCGAGTTAATGAATAATGCTACTAAAATTATGAGAGAGGAGTTAAATAAGCTTAATTTTAAAAATGGACAAAATAAATTAATATCAAACGTTACTGCTAACGAGATTAAAGACCCAGACGAGCTTAAAAATCTCTTGATTATGCAAATAGAGAATAGAGTTAGATGGAGAGAAAGTGTGGTTAATATGATAGAAAATGATATAGACCATTTTATAGAAATTGGACCTGGGAAAGTTTTGTCAGGTTTAGTAAAAAGAATTAGTAGAAATGTAAAAATTGATACAATTAATTCTCAAAGTGATATTGAAGGTCTAAAAATATGAATGATTTAAAAGGTAAAAATATTATTGTTACAGGTGCTTCAGGTGGGATTGGAAATTCAATAATTGAAAAATTAAATCAATCAGGAGCAAATATTTTAGCTTCAGGTACAAGAATAGAAAAACTTGAGAAACTAAAAGATAAATATGGAAATATTAAAACATTAAAGTTTGATATTTCTCAAAGCGATAAAATTGAGGAGTTTATTGAAAATGCAACTAAAGAACTTGGTGGAAGTTTAGATTGCATAATTAACAATGCAGGCATTACTCAAGATAATTTAGCAATAAGGATGAGTCTAGAAGAATGGAAAAAAGTAATTGATGTTAACTTAACATCAACTTTTTTAATGAGTAAATCAGCAATTAAAAAAATGCTTAAAAATAAATCTGGAAAGATAGTTAACATTACATCAGTTGTTGGACATACAGGTAATTTAGGACAGGCCAATTACACCGCTTCTAAAGCAGGTATAATTGCAATGTCTAAGAGTTTGGCATTAGAATATGCTAAGAAAAACATAAATATAAATTGTATTTCACCTGGTTTTATCAAAACAGCTATGACAGATAAATTAGAGGAAAAATTTAAGGAGGCTATAATATCAAAAATTCCTTCTGCTCGACTAGGCGAGCCAGATGATATTGCAAATGCGGTACTTTTTTTATGTTCTAGTCACTCAAATTATATAAATGGAGAAACCTTGCATGTTAATGGGGGCATGTATATGGCTTGACAAAATAGGTTTTTAAACTATTAAGAATTTATAACAAAAAGGATCAATATGTCAGAAGACGTTTCAAGCAAAGTAAAAAAAATTGTAGCAGATCACTTAGGTATAGATGAAGCAAAGGTAACTGAAGAGTCAAGTTTTATAGATGATTTAGGTGCTGATAGTTTAGATACAGTTGAATTAGTGATGGCTTTTGAAGAAGAATTTGGATCTGAAATTTCAGACAGTGAAGCAGAGAAAATTTTAACTGTTGGGGATGCAGTTAAGTTTATCGAAGGAAAAGCTAACTAGAAATTTTAATGCCATCAGAAAAAGATGGGATAATGATAATCTTGTCCTCTCCTTCTGGAGCAGGTAAAACAACATTGGTTAAAAAATTATCCGAAAAAGATAACTTTGAAATTTCAATATCACACACTACGAGAGAACCTAGACCTAATGAAAATCAAAATAAGGATTATTTTTTCGTTGATGAATTAGAATTTAAAAGGTTAATAAAAAATGAAGAGTTCCTTGAATATGCAAAAGTTTTCAATAATTTTTATGGCACAACTAGAACACCTGTTATAGATAAACTTAACAAACGTAAAAATGTTCTTTTCGACATTGATTGGCAGGGAGCTGATCAAATTAAAAATAAAAAATTAGATTATAAGTTAATTACTTTTTTTATTCTTCCTCCTAGTAAAGAAGTTTTGTTCGAAAGATTATCTAAACGACACGCAAATGATAAATTAATAGCTGAGGAAAGAATGAAGCAATTTGAGAGAGACGTGTTACATTGGATAAATTATGATTATGTAGTTATAAATAACGATTTAAATGAATGTTATAACAAAATAACAAATTTAATTGATGCAATAATAAACAATGGTTCAAAAGATTATGATATTGATTTTATAAGAAGCCATGTTGAAAAACTAACTTCTTAATTTCTCATATTCGCTAGCTAGTTTGTAATAAGTTTCAAAATTTAAGTTCTGTGGTCTCAAATTTAAATCAATTTTAAGTTTTTTTAAAATGCTTTGATTACCATTAAAAAGTTGATTATATGGTTTTTTTAACATTTTTCTTCTTTGATTAAAAAATATTCTTGTAACTTTTTCTAAATTTTTCGGATCATTAATTTTAATAAATTTTTTTTTTGGATAAAAAATTAATAAAGAGCTATCCACTTTTGGCTTAGGAGAAAAAGCGTTGGGTTTAATATCACAAATTTTTTTAATATTAAGCTTCCAATTACAAAGTATTGATAATCTTCCATAATCTGAAGTATTGAATTCAGCAATTATTCTATTAGCAACTTCTTTTTGAAACATTAAAACCAAACATTCAAACCAAAAGCTATTTTGTAAATTAATAATCCATTTGCTTATTATTTCAGTCGAAATATTATATGGTAAATTTCCAAATACTGTAACTTTTTCATTAAAAAGAATAGTCTCATCTATTTTTAGAATGTCGTCATTAATAATATTTATTTTATTATTAAAATTATTATTTAATTGATTTGAAAGTTCACTGTCTTTCTCAATTAATACCATTTTTTTAGGATTTTTTTTAAGAATATAGGAAGTTAAATTTCCTGTACCTGGACCAATCTCTAATACTATTTTATCTTTAATAATTGTTGCATTTGATATTTTTTCTAAGATATTTTGATCAATTAAAAAATTTTGACCTAAACTTTTTTTAGCTTTAATCAATTCTTATCCAAAAATTCTATTGCTCTAATTAAGCTTAGCGGGTTAGAAGCATTTTTTCCTAACATTTTTTTATTAGGACCATGATCTGGTGATATCCTAACAAAAGGCAAACCTAATGTTATATTTATTGCATCATATTCAAATAAAGTTTTTAAAGGTGTTAATACTTGATCATGATACATGCCTATAATCACATCAAATTTACTCCTATTTTGTTTTATAAAACAGGTATCTGCTGAATAAGGACCTGATATTTTATAATTTAATTTTTTTAAAGATTTTATTACAGGTTTCAAGATCACATTATCCTCATTTACTTTTTTTATACTTTCACAATGAGGGTTTAATCCTAAAATCCCTATTCTAGGTTTAATTTTAAATTGTTCCTTATAAAAACTGTTAATTAATACTACTTTTTCTTTAATTATTTTTTTATTAATATTTTTTGCAACCATACTAATTGGTAAATGAGTAGTAATAGGACAGACAGAAAGTTTTTTATTATAAATTAACATTGCCTTTTTCTTTACATTAAATTCATGTGAAATAAATTCTGTAATTCCTAAGAATTTTTTATTTAAAAAGTTTGTTTTTGTTATAGGGCCATTTAGGAATTTATTTGTAAAACCACTTTTTAAAATTTTAAACGCTGCTTTAAAGCATTTATTTAAATATTTTTTTGGACTTTCATTTAATTTATAGTTTATATTAATAATATAAATTATTTTTTTTTTAAATTTTTGTTTATTTATTTCACTTACTTTTATTTCATTCAATTTTATATTAGTGTAATATTTATTAATATTTTTTTTTACTAGGTTGAGTGATGATATTAAAATAATTGGACTTCTTATTTGTTTTTTTTTAAAGGATTTAAAAAAAATTTCGAAAAAAATACTATCAGGGTCACCAGGAACAATTAAAATAGGTTTATAATTCATTTATGGATATATCTTTTTTGATTTTGTTAAAATATAATATTGAAAATTGATTTAATTGTTTATTAGTTTTATTTCTAATAACTAACTGTAGTTCCTTATTAACGTCAATTTCTCTTTCCACTTTTCTTTTATCATTAATTTTTAATATCAAAATACCACCAGGTATTACAATTGGTTTGGTAATATCGCCAGATTTAAGTGTTGTAAGTTCGTTTTTGATTTTTTGATTTAATGTATTTTCTTTAATCCACCCAAGTATACCTCCTGTTTTTGACGAGTCTGATACACTTAAAAGTGTAGCAATTTCTTCAAAACTTTTTTGTTTTATTTT
>CACKXG010000016.1 GCA_902604035.1 uncultured Pelagibacteraceae bacterium | reverse complement strand
AAAGTGGAAGTGGAAAATCCACAATTGCAAAAATGATTGTAAATTTATTTAAACCTTCTTCTGGAAATATCTTCTTTGACAACGCTTGTATTACAAAAATAAAACAAAGATCAGAATTAATGAAATTTAGAAAACAAATTCAAATGATTTTTCAAGATCCTTATTCTTCACTAAATGGAAGATTAAAAGTGAAAGATATAATTGCAGAACCAATCACGCTTCACAACCCATCTATATCAAATATAGATTTAAATAATTATATTTATGACTTACTTGAGTCTGTAGAATTAACTCAAAAATCTGCAGATCGATATCCACATGAATTTTCAGGAGGACAGAGACAGAGAATATCAATTGCAAGAGCACTTGCCACACAACCAAGACTTTTGGTTTGTGACGAACCTACCTCTGCTTTGGATGTAAGTATACAAGCCCAAATATTAAATTTACTTAAAGATCTACAAGAACAATTAAATTTAACAATTTTATTTATTAGCCATGACCTACCGGTTGTTAGACAAATGTGCGATAGAATTGGAGTCTTGAAAGATGGCAAATTGTGTGAGATTTCAAACACTGAGGATTTATTTTTAAAACCCGACCATGAATATACAAAAGAGCTTTTACGGTTAATGCCCAAAATTGAGTCTATTTACAATTAATTTTTCGTAAGCCTAAAATGGTCGATTAAAATTGATTATTTAACTAATTATTTTGCAATCTCTCTCATAGATTGTATTATAGATTTTCTAAAAATTTTAGTTATGAGCAATAAAGATAGAGTCTTTATATTTGATACTACTATGCGTGATGGTGAGCAATCGCCAGGAGCGTCTATGAGTTTAGAAGAAAAAATTCAAATCGCTAGAGTGTTTGATGAATTAGGTATAGACATAATTGAAGCAGGTTTTCCAATAGCTTCACCAGGGGATTTTGAAGCTGTTTCAGAAGTAAGTAAAATTTTAAAAAACTCTATTCCTGCAGGACTTTCAAGACATTCAGTAAAAGATATTGATAGAGCTTATGAAGCTCTAAAGCATGCACCAAGATTTAGAATACATACATTTATTTCTACAAGCCCTTTACACATGAAGCATAAATTAAATATGTCCCCAGAAGATGTTTATGAATCGATTGGAAAACATGTCGCTTATGCAAGAAAGTTTACTGATGATGTTGAGTGGTCTTGTGAGGATGGAACAAGAACTGATATGGATTACATGTGTAAAACTGTAGAGCTTGCAATTAAAAATGGAGCTACAACAATTAATATTCCTGATACAGTTGGTTACACAATACCATCTGAGTTTACTACAATTATAGAAACTTTATTAAATAAAGTTCCAAATATTGATAAAGCAATTTTATCAACCCATTGTCATAATGATTTAGGTTTAGCAGTAGCCAACTCGTTAGCTGGAGTTCAAGCTGGAGCAAGACAAATTGAATGTACAATAAATGGATTAGGAGAAAGAGCAGGAAATGCTGCTCTCGAGGAAGTTGTTATGGCAATTAAAACAAGACCTGATTTAATGCCATATGAAACTGGAATTAATACAACACTTTTAAGTAAAGCTTCAAAAATTGTTTCAAATGCAACAGGGTTTCCTGTTCAATACAATAAGGCGATTGTTGGAAAAAATGCTTTTGCTCATGAAGCAGGAATTCATCAGGATGGGATGTTAAAAAATAGACAAACATATGAGATAATGACACCTGAAAGTGTAGGTGTTAAACAAACATCATTAGTAATGGGAAAACATTCTGGGCGACATGCATTTAAAGATAAATTAAACAGTCTAGGTTATCCAGATTTAACTGACGATGTAGTAGGAAATGCATTTGCAAAATTCAAAGTCTTAGCAGATAAGAAAAAACATGTTTACGATGAAGATATTATTGCCTTAGTAGATGATAGTTTAATTGTAGATAATAAAGTGAATGCAATTACTCTTAAATCTTTAAAAGTTTTTGCTGGAACAGGTGAACCACAAAAAGCAGAAATGACTTTGGATGTTTACGGTGATGTTAAAAACGCAACAGAAACTGGAGATGGTCCAGTGGATGCAATATTCAAATGTATTAAAACTTTATATCCTCACGATGTTAACTTACAGCTTTATCAAGTTCATGCAGTTACAGAAGGAACAGATGCACAAGCAACAGTAAGTGTAAAAATAGAGGAAAAGGGCAAAACAACAGTAGGTCAAGCAGCTGATACAGATACTTTGGTTGCATCAGCAAATGCTTACATAAATGCATTAAATAAAATGATAATTAAACGAGATAAAACAGCTCCAATGGAGCAAGAAAGTCAGAAAGTAAGAGGGATATAATGGGGTTATTTAGCAGTGTTAAAAAAATATGGAGCCAAGATATGGCAATTGATCTTGGAACAGCAAACACACTTGTAGTTTTAAAGGGTCAAGGTGTAGTTCTTAATGAACCTTCAGTTGTAGCGATAGTTGATCAAGGTGGAAAAAAAAATGTATTAGCTGTTGGAGATGAAGCAAAAACAATGCTTGGAAGAACACCGGGTAACATTAGCGCAATTAGACCTTTAAGAGATGGTGTTATTGCAGATTTTATAGTTACTGAAGAAATGATTAAACATTTTATTAAAAAGGTTCATAAAGGAAGTACATTTGCAAATCCTAGAATTTTAATTTGTGTACCAACTGGTTCAACACCAGTTGAAAGAAAAGCAATTCAAGATAGTGCTCTAGCAGCAGGTGCAAGAAGAGTTCAATTAATTGAGGAACCGATTGCAGCAGCTATTGGAGCAAATCTACCAATTTCTGAGGCAACTGGTTCAATGATTGTAGATATTGGTGGGGGCACAAGTGAAATTGCTGTAATGTCTTTAGGTGGATTGGTTTACTCTAAATCTTTAAGAGTTGCAGGTGACTCAATGGATACTGCAATAGTGGATTACATGAGAAAAGAATACAATTTATTAATTGGTGATACTACTGCCGAAAAGATAAAAAAAGAAATGGGAACAGCTGTTCCAACTGGAACAAATACTTATCCAGTTAAAGGAAGAGATTTAAGATCAGGTACCCCAAAGGAAGTTAACATTACAGAAGAAGATACAGCAGAAGCACTAAACGATATTATGAAACAGATGGTTGGTGCAATTAAAGATGCGTTAGAAAATACTCCTCCTGAGTTGTCAGCTGATTTAGTTGATATGGGTTTAACTTTAACAGGTGGTGGCGCTTTGTTAAAAAATATCGATAAAAGGTTTTCTAAAGAAACAGGTTTACCAGTTCATATAGCAGATGATCCGTTATCTTGTGTTGCTGTCGGTACTGGTAAAGCTTTGGATCAAGAAGAAACTTTTTCTACTATGTTATCTGAATATTAGGAAAAATGGCTACTGGCAGAGATGATTTTGTAATTGCCATTAGGTCAGCTTTCTTAAAAAAAAAAGATAAACAAAAATTTTCTTTACTAACTTTAATTATTTTATCAATTTTTGTAATTGTTCTAAGTAATTTTAATTTTAAAGCAATACAATTTGTTAAATTAGGAATTAATGAAGTAATCTATAGATCATCTCATATTGCATCAATCCCAGAAAATAAATTAAAAGAAATAACTTCAAAATTCAAATCACATATGGACTTATATGAAAGTCATCAGAAAGATTTAATTAAAATAGAAAATTCTGATCAACTTCAATTACAAAATGAGTTTTTAATTGCAGAAAATAAAAAGCTTAGAGAGTTACTTGATGAAAGTATAAATTCACAAGAAATTTTTGCCAGAGTTTTAATTGATAAAGAAAGCCCATATTTAAAATCAGTAGTACTAAATAAAGGTACAAAAGATAAAGTAAAAATTGGAATGGCAGTTATTGATGATGTTTATCTAGTTGGCCAGATAATTGAAGTAAATTATACTAATTCAAGGGCATTACTATTGTCCGACCTTAATAGTAAAATACCATCTGTTCTAGAGCCAGATGACATACAAGCTGTAATCTCTGGGACAGGAGGTGATTTTGGAAAAATTGAACATACTCAAGAAGAGTTTATAGAAGAATTTAAAAATAAAGAAATTTTTGCTTATACCTCAGGTCTTGGTGGCTTATTCAAGCCCGGTATACCAATTGGAAAAATCAACAACATATCAGAAGGAAAAATTAATTTTTTTTCTGATTTTACACAACTCAACTATGTAAAAATAGTTTCTTATAAAATAGGTGGAGAAAAATAATGTCATCACTTAATAAAAGTCCTTTTTTAAAAATATCCTTATCCTATTTACCATTTATAATGTTATTTTTTTCTGTGTTTAATGAATTTGATTTTAATTACTTAAAACTTGATTATTTTGCTTTTAATTTTGCTCATATATTAATTTTCTTTTGGACCTTGAGAAATCCTGATCAATTAGGTTATCTAGCAATTTTCTTTGCAGGTATAATAAATGATGTTGTAATAGGTATACCAATAGGAATAAGTAGTTTTTGTTACCTTATTCTTTGCTCAGTAACAGCTTATATAAGAAACATTACTTTATCCCCAAACTTTATGAAGGACTGGATATCATTATTATTCACAATTTTATTAATAAATTCAATCCAAGTAATTATTTTGGATTTAGTCTTTTTAATTAAAGTTGATTACACTAATTATTTAATTAACTCAGGTTTTACTTTTTTATTTTATCCAATATTTTTTTTATTTTTTAATTTTTTAAACGAAAGAATGTCATATCAAACAAATGATTAAATCTAATTCAGGAATAAGAAAAACTGATGTAATTAATAGAAGGATGTTCATAATCGGAGCAGCAAAAGTAGTAGTTTTTGTTGGTATCGTTGCTCGTTTATTTTCTCTTCAAATAAACGAAAATAAAAAATATCTTACTCTTTCTGACAAAAATAGAATTAGAGAATGGAAACTCCCACCCACAAGAGGAAATATAGTTGATTATTTTGGAAATGTAATTGCAGGAAACTTAAAAGTTTATCAATTACACATAATTCCAGAGCAAGTTGAGAATTTCAATTATTTATTAGTTCGATTAAAAAATCTTTTAGATCTAAGTGACAAAAGAATTGCAAGAATAAATAAATTAAAATCAGAGTTAAAACCGTGGGATAGTATTATAGTTTCTGAAAATTTAAGCTGGAGTCAATTTGTAAAAATTAATAATTATTTGTACGATCTTGTAGGTGTTAAACCCGTAATGACAATCTCAAGAAATTATCCATTTAATGACGTATATACTCATGTTCTTGGATATGTGAGTCAACCAAATGAAAAAGAAATTTTAGAAAATGAAACTATTCAAGAAAGATTTGTACCAGGAATGAAAATTGGAAAACTAGGTTTAGAGAAAAGACTTGAAAATCACTTAATTGGAACAAATGCCATTCAAAGATATGAAGTTAATGCGTACGGTAAAAGAATTAATCAACTTGAACATCAAAAAGGTGAGCAAGGATCAAAAATACGTTTGACTGTAGATACAGAAATACAAAAAGCTTGTGGAGAATTGCTAAATCAAAAAGCAGGATCTATTAGTGTAATGGATATTTATACTGGAGATATTATAGCAATGTATTCATCTCCATCTTATAATCCTAATTTATTTTTATTCGGAATAAGTCAAGATGAGTGGCAATTAATCAGAAATAATCCATTAAAACCACTAATAAACAAAACCCTTTCGGGTTTATACTCACCAGGTTCAACAATAAAACCTATTGTTGCGCTTTCAGCTTTAGAAAATAAAGTAATAGATACAAAGTTTAAAGTTAAATGCACAGGAAAAATGGAATTATATGGACAAACATTTCACTGTTGGAAGGAAAAAGGACATGGTTGGGTAAGTTTAAAAAATGCCATGAAGCAATCTTGTGATACTTATTTTTATGAGGTTGCAAGATTATTAGGTGTCGATAGATTAAACATTACAGCTGAAAAGTTTGGTTTAGGAAAAAAAGTACTTGGTGATTATTTTGATAATGAAAAAAAAGGATTATTTCCTAATACAGCATGGAAAAAAAATAATCTAGGCAAAGGTTGGGTATTAGGTGAAACTTTAATAACAGGTATTGGACAAGGCTATATACAATCAACTCCTTTACAACTTTGTATGATGACTGCACAAATTGCAAATGGAGGCTTTGCTGTAAAACCGAAAATAATAGTGGATAGTAATCCAATTTCTTATGAAGATGCAAAACAATCAATGGAAAGTGGATTGTTATTTGATACCGACTCTGAGGAATTGTTAGACAAAAAATTATTTAAAAACCAAAAAAATATTAAGATTGTTCAAGAGGCAATGTTTGCTTCGACAAATGAAAGATTTGGAACTTCTTATAAATCAAGAATTGATGACCCTAAATATCAATTTGCAGGAAAGACTGGAACTGCCCAGGTCAAGAGAATAAGTAAAAGAGAGAGGGAATTGGATTTAGAATTAGAGCAAATACCATATAAAGATAGAGATCATGCTTTGTATGTCGCTTATGGCCCATATGTTAACCCGCGATATGCGCTTAGTATAATTGTTGAGCATGGTGGTTCAGGAAGTAAGGCGGCAGCACCAATTGCAAAAAAATTATTTAAATTAATCATCGACAGACATGATTTAAGAAATAAACAATCAAATTTTGAGAGGATTACCATTTAAATGTTTCAGCACGATAGATTGAGTAATGAGTTTACATTATTTCAAAAAATAAAAAGCTTAGACTATATATTGTTGATTTCTGTCATCCTTCTTTCAGCACTAAGCGTTTTTGTTATGTATTCTACAGATGGTGGTGAAATACTTTTTCATACAAAAAATCATTTTGTAAAACTTGCAGTTTTTTTTCCTTTAATGATTTTTGTGGCTTTCTTTAACATAAAATTTTGGCATAACTTTTCTTATATAATCTACCTTATAGTAATACTTTTATTAATTTATGTTTCATTTTTTGGAATAAAGTCTTCTGGTTCACAAAGGTGGATGGATCTTTATTTATTTGTTCTACAACCTTCAGAACTGATGAAAGTAGCAATCATAATGTGTCTTGCAAAATATTTTCATAGAATAAAAATAGAAAATGTTAATTCATTTACCAGTATAACTATTGTGTTATCGATTATAATAATCCCAATAATTTTTGTAATTTCTCAACCTGATCTTGGTACATCTATATTAATTGCTTTAAGTGGATTAATTATTTTGTGGTTAGGAGGCATGAAAATTAAATATTTTATATACTCATTTATTACTTTCTTAATTTCGCTGCCATTTATAATCTCATTTCTTAAACCATATCAAAAACTAAGAATATTAACTTTTTTAGATCCAGATAGAGATCCATTGGGTGCTGGATATCAAATTATACAATCAAAAATAGCTATCGGTTCTGGTGGCCTTAATGGAAAAGGTTTTTTAAAAGGAACCCAGAGCTATTTAGATTTTTTACCTGAAAAACATACAGATTTTATATTTACTTTATTTTCAGAAGAGTTTGGTTTTATAGGCTCAGTTGGTCTATTAATATTATACTCAATAATAATTTTTAGAATTGTTAGAATAGGAACTATTTCGAGAAGTAATTTTGCAAGACTTTTTTGCTTTGGCTATGCTTTTGCAATTTTTATTTATATTGTAGTAAATTTATCTATGGTTTTGGGTCTGCTACCTATAGTTGGCTCTCCATTACCTATCATGTCGTACGGAGGTTCTTCAATGTTAGCAACTATGATTGGTTTTGGCATAGTATTGAGTGCAAAAATTAATCATAAACAAATTATTGCATAATTTGTCACTCTTATAATTTAATATTTGCTTGTATAACAATTTTATGAATAAAAATCTTAATGTAGGAATAGTTGGAGCAGGAATTCAAGGTGTATCTAATGCTTTGTTTCTTCAAAAAAAAGGTTTCAATGTAACTATTTTTGATAGAGATAACCCAGGCAGCCAAGCCGCCTCTTATGGTAATGCAGGTCACTTTTCACCTTATGCATCTCTTTCTTTAAACAGAACCGATGTTCTAGCAGATGTACCAGCAATGTTGCTTAGTTCTACAGGTCCACTTGCTTTAAAATGGAACTACGTTCCTAAAATGATTCCTTGGTTTTTAAAGTTTATAAAAAATACTTCTAAAACCAAGATGATGCATACTGCTAAAAATATGCACCAAATTTTAGATCTAGCTTTACCTGCATATGATGAATTATTTGAAGAGATAGATTTAGATGGTTTGGTTGAAAACAAAGGAATTCTTTATATATGGAACGATAAAGATTTAAAAAGCAGAGAATTAGAAATTAAAGTTAGAGAAGAGTTGGGTGTTGAACAACAATTAGTCACTAAAGCCGAAATACACGATCTTGAACCACATATTAAACCATTTTACCATGCTGGCGTATATTATCCTTATGCAAGACATGCAAGAAATCCGAAAAGAATTCTTTTAAAATTATTTGATTTATTTTTAAAAAAAGGTGGAAAATTCAACAAAGTAAATATTAAAGATATTAGTTTTGATGAAGAAAAACCAGTTTTTAAAACTGAAACTCAAAGTTATGTTTTTGATAAAGCGGTAATAGCTTGTGGAGCCTTTTCAAAAAAATTAACAGATAATCTTGGTGAAAAAATACCCTTAGATACAGAGCGTGGATATCATGTTCATTTTAAAAATTGTGATCATTTATTAAGTAGACCCGTCATATTTTCTAACCGTGGATTTGGAATTACACCTATGGAACAAGGTTTAAGAGTTGTTGGAACTGTAGAATTTGGTGGATTAGATAATCCATTATCTAAATCAAGAGTTAAAAATTTGATAAATAATGCAAAATATATGCTTGGTGATTTACCTGAGCATGAGGATGAGTGGTTAGGATTTAGACCAACTTTACCAGATTTTTTACCTGTTATGGGGCCATCAAAAAATTACAAAAATATTTATTATTGTTTTGGGCATCATCATTTAGGATGGACTTTAGGTCCAATTTCTGGAAAGATTGTTTCAGGGATGATAGCGAACGAAAATACAAATTTAGATTTAAAACCTTATAGTTCGCTTAGATTTAGTTAAGTGACTAAAGATAACAATTTTTTAGCTTATTTATATCTATTTTTAACAGTAACCTTTTGGGCAGGAAATTTTGTAGTAGGTAAACTTGCAAGTTTTTATGAAGTTCCTCCTTTTTCATTAAATTTTTATCGATGGCTTTTTGCTTGGTTAATTTTAGCACCTTTTACAATTCCTGAAATATTAGAGAAAAGAAACTATATAATTAAAAACTATAAACTTTTTATTGTTTTGGGAGTTACTAGTATAACGGTATTTAATTCAATTGTTTATTATTCATTAAATTTTACTCAGGTAATAAGTGGAGTTTTAATGATTTCTACTATACCTGTGATGATCATGTTGTTTTCGTCAATTTTAAAAATTGAAAAGACAAATATTTTTCAAATTATAGGGGTAGTATTCTCTTTTGCAGGTGTAATTATGATTATAACAAAAGCAAATATTGAGATATTGAAAAATTTAGATTTTAACAAAGGGGACATAACCATGGTTATAGCAATGTTCTCATGGGCTTTGTATTCTACATTGTTAAAAGGAAAAAAATATGAGTTAACCCAAATATCATTACTTCAAGTAGTAATTACTTTTGGTTTAATATTTTTGATACCAGTTTATTTTATTGAATATCAAATTGGCTTTAGGATTAATTTAGAATTACCTTTTATTTTAATTCTATCTTATGTAGTTTTATTTCCAGGTTTGGCATCTTTTCTTTTATGGATAAAAGGAATATCCATGATTGGTGCTAATCGTTCTGGTGTTTTTTTACACCTAATGCCAATTTTGAGCGCGATAATGGCCATGATTTTTTTTAGTGAAAAATTTATGTTTTATCATATTTTAGGCGCTTGTTTTATTATAACAGGAATATTGTTATCAAATAAGAAAGTTAAAAATGCTTAAAGTAGCTATATTAGATGATTATCAAAATGTTGCCCAACAGTTTGTAGATTTAGAAAAACTATCTGGAAAATATGAATTTAAGATTTTTAGCGAACCTTTTTTAGATGAAGCAGATGCAATTGATCAGTTAACTAATTTTGAAGCTTTGTTAATAATGAGAGAAAGAACTCCAATTACAAAAAATTTAATTGATAATTTAAATGATTTAAAATTTGTAATCACAAGTGGATTAAGGAACAAATCTATAGATTTGGAGGCAGCAAAAAAAAGAAAAATTATAGTTTGTGGTACAGATATAAATTTAAACCCAACACCTGAATTAACATGGGCACTAATTCTTGGTTTAGCAAGAAATTTTAAAGAAGAGTTTGATAATATGTATCAAGGGTATTGGCAAACTACAATCGGTGTAGAATTAAAAGGAAAAATTCTAGGATTAATTGGTCTAGGCAGAGTAGGTAGTGAAGTCGCTAAAATCGGAAAAGCTTTTGGGATGCAAGTAATGGCCTGGAGTGAAAATCTTAACTTAGATAAGTGTAAAGAATTAGACGTGCTACCTTGCAGTAAAGATGATTTAATTACAAATTCCGATGTTCTTTCAATTCATGTTCAAGGAGGTGAAAGATACAAAGACTGTATTACCATAAAAGAATTTGACAAAATGAAAAAAACAGCATTTTTGATAAACACATCTCGTGGACCTATTGTAAATGAGGATGATTTAATTATTGCATTGTCAACCAATGTAATTGCAGGAGCTGGAATAGATGTTTATGACAAAGAACCTCTACCAGAGAATAACAAACTTAGATTTTTACCAAACGCCTTGCTTACTCCTCATATAGGCTATGTAACAGCTGAAAATTATAGCATTTTTTATAACCAAATGATTGAAGGACTAGAGGCTTGTGTAAATGGAAAGCCTATCAGAGTTCTAGAGTAAAAATGGATCTCCCTGTTGTTAATCATGAGGATTATTTTGCCAAAATTGGCGATGATCATAAATTTCCAATTAATAAATTTGGAGAGTTAGCAAAATACTTAACTCAAAACAAAATAGTAAGTAAATTTTATAAACCTTCAGCCTGTTCATTTGAAACATTAAGCTACGCACATTCAAAAAATTATATATTGGATATTAAAAATAAAACTTTAAGCAAAGAAGGAGTAAAAAAAATTGGATTTCCACTTGTAGATAGTGTTGTGCAAAGATCCTTAGTTGCTACAGGAGGAACTGTTCTCGCATCTAAACTTGCAATAAATTATGGTATTTCATGTAACACAGCAGGAGGTAGTCATCACGCAAGTTATGACGGAGGTGCAGGTTATTGTGTATTTAATGACGTAGCAGTTGCAGCACATTATTTACTTAATAGAGGTCTAGCAAATAGAATTTTGATTGTTGATCTAGATGTTCACCAAGGTAATGGTAATTCAGAAATCTTTAAAGACAACAGAAGTGTTTTTACATTCAGCATGCATTCCAAAACTAATTATCCTGCTAAAAAATCAAATAGTGATTTAGATGTAGAACTTGAGGATAACTTAGAGGATGACGCTTATATCAAAACACTTAAACATTATTTAAAAGAGCTAAATAAAGAAAATTTTGATTTTACTTTTTATATAGCAGGTGTTGATATTCATTTTAATGATAGATTGGGTAAATTAAAAATCACTGACGAGGGAATAAAACTTAGAGATGAGCTTGTGGTAGAAAACTTTTTTTCTAGACGGATACCATTTTGTGGAGTTTTGGGCGGTGGTTACAACAAGGATTTCAATAAACTTGTTGAATTACATTCAATGTTACATCAATCTTGTGCTAAATATATAGGATCATGACAAAAAAAATAAATCCAAATTTAACTGCAGAACAAAAATTAATTTTATTTGAGGAAGGGACTGAGCGTGCAGGATCAAGTGAGTTAAATCATGAAAAAAGGGAAGGAAGTTTTCATTGTGCAAATTGTGGAGAAAAATTATTTGACTCGAAAACGAAATATGAGAGTGGATCAGGTTGGCCTTCTTTTTATGAGTCTCTACCAGATGTGTTTGAAACAAAAACAGATCACTATTTAGGTTACGCAAGAACTGAATATCATTGTAAAAAATGTGGAGGACATCATGGTCATATATTTGAAGATGGTCCTAAACCAACCGGAAAGAGATTTTGCAATAACGGAGTATGTTTAGTTTTTAAACCAAAGAGCTAAATTTAATGTTTGAAGATATTGATATAAAGGCAATAAAAAAAGAATTAAGAAATTTTTCAAAAAATTACATAGAAAATTTTAATAAAATAGAAAAATTTGTAAAATCTGAAATAGATGAAATTTTAACTCTTAAAAAAAAGAATAAATCTATAATTCCTGAGATAAGTTTTAATCAGATAGATCAGGAAAATATTCAAGAAATAAGCAATATTAAAAAAAGAGGCTGTGTAATTATCCGTGATGTTTTTGATGACAAAATGATACAGAATTTGAATGAGAAATTAGAGAAATACATCGATGAAAATAATTATTATGAAGATCAAAAGAAGAAAGCTGATCTAGATAAATATTTTAGTGACTTAAAGTCCGCAAAACCTCAAATTTATGGTCTTTATTGGTCAAGAGCACAGATTGAAATTAGACACTCAGAGCAAATGGCTAAAGTGAAAAAATGGCTTAATAATCTTTGGATTTATGAAAACTCTGAATATAAAGTTTTTGATCCAAATAAAGAATTATCTTATGCAGATAGAGTAAGAAGAAGAGAGCCAGGGGATGATACTTTGGGACTTTCTCCTCATTGTGATGCTGGATCAATTGAAAGATGGACTGACAGTTATTATCAAAAAATTTATAGGGATATTTTTTCAGACAACTTTGAAAAATATAATCCATTTGATGCAAAGTATAGAGATAGAACAATAGAATTCGAGTCGCCTGCGGTTGCACATGTATTTAGAACATTTCAAGGATGGACTGCTTTAACAGAGCAAGGACCAAGTGACGGAACTTTACAATTAATACCTATTGCTAAAGGAATAGCTTATATTTTAACCAGAGCATTACTAGATGATGTTGAAGAAAATGAATTGTGCGGATCAAAACTTGGTAGAGCTTTATCAGTAAATAAAGATTATCATTCATTACTGTTAAAAGGTTTAGTTTCAATTCCAAAAATGAAGCCAGGTGACACTGTTTGGTGGCATCCAGATGTTGTTCATGCTGTTGAAGACAAACATTCAGGAAAAAATTATTCAAATGTTGTTTACGTTGGTGCAACACCTTATTGTAAAAAAAATCTAGATTATACGGTAAAACAATCAAAAAAATTTTTAGAAGGAAAGAGTCCACCAGATTTTGCGTCTGAAGATTATGAAATTAAATATAAAGATAGAGTTAAATTAAAAGATTTAAGCTCTTTAGCTAAGAAACAATTAGCTTTAGAAGAATGGAATTAATTATTTAAAAGATCTTGAAGTTTGTTTTCTTTTTCTAATGCTCTTACTTCATCATAACCACCAATATGCTGGTCATCAAAAAAAATTTGTGGAATAGTTCTTTTTCCATTAGCTTTTTTAATCATTTCATCCATTGCTCCATCAACTTTTGAAATATCAATTTCATTATAAGGCGCATTATTTCTAGCTAATAATCTTCTTGCAGCCTCACAATAATTACATAGCGGACCTGTATACATGGTAATTTTTTTCATAAACTATAGATAGTCACCTTTTTTAATTTTACTAGCTATTTCTTTTCTAGAATATTCAAATTTTTTTCGATGTTTTATACTTTTTTGATTTACTCTTTTTCTCCATAACCTGAAAGATGATGGTTTTAGAGATCTTCGCATAATTTTAATTACATCAGATTCTTTCTTCCCTGTTTTTTTTTCAATTTCCTCGAAAGTGATCCTATCTGCCCAGGCTGCCCAAATGATCCAATCTGGATCGTCCATTTTGGGCTCAGGATTTTTGACTCTGGTAATTGGCCTGTGACCTTTTTTTTTCATAAATCCTTTATATTTGAAAAAAATATTTAATGCATTTTTTTTAGCCTCTGATATTATGTATTAGATAGTCCTTCTTAGCCATCTTTAGCTCCCGGTTTTTAAGGACTATCTTTTTATATGCTCCCCCTAGATTTTATACTTTATCTACAGATAATTATTTTTTTATTTATTACACCCGGAACTCCCAGAGTTGTAATTATCTCTTATTCAATGAATTATGGAGTTGGAAAATGTATATGGTCTGCTTTAGGTGATGTAACAGCAAATTTGATTCAAGCAACTTTAGTTATTTTCGTCATTGGATCTTTTTTTTCAGAGAACTCAATAATACTTAATGCGTTCAAATGGATCGGAATATTTTATTTATTATATTTAGCTTATGATATTTATAAATCTCGACCAAAAACTATTTCAAGCGAAGGAGAAATAGAAAAAAGTAACTTATCTTTTTTTAGAGATGGTTTTTTAGTTGCTGGTACAAGTCCTAAGGCTTGGATGTTTTTTCCTTTTATTTTTCCTCAATTTATTGACTTTAATTCTAATTTATTGGTTCAATTTGTAATTTTAATTACAACTTACATCGTTTTAGATTTTTTATCTTTAATTGGCTATGCAATGCTTGCACAAAAATTAATAAAGTGGATTACTGCTAATCCAAAAACAATTAATACAATTTCTGCGAGTGTTTTAGTTATTATTGCATGTATTATTGTTGTAATGCAACAATATTAGATCTGTTCGCGGTTTTATTGCTACTTGCAATAAATTAAATTTCTTATTTAATCTTATAATAATTAATTAATTAAAGAGGAAATAAAATGAAATTAAATAAAATAATTTTAAGTTTTGTTTCTGCATTAGTAATTTTATTTTCAACTTCAGTTGCATCTTTTGCAAAAGTTGTTGGAGACAAAATTATTTTAGGTGCTGCAATTTCATTAACAGGTAAATACTCATCTAATGGTGTTCATACTCAAAATGGTTATAACATGGCCGTTGACAGAATTAACAGCATGGGTGGTGTTAAAGTTGGTGGAAAAACTTATAAGTTTGACATTATTTATTACGATGATGAATCAAACCCTAAGAGAGCTGCACAGCTTGCAGAAAGATTGATATCACAAGATGGTGTTGAGTTTATGCTTGGCCCTTACAGTTCTGGTTTAACTAAAGCGATTGCTCCAGTAACTGAGAAATATGGTGTTCCAATGGTTGAAGCAAATGGTGCATCTAGATCTTTGTTTACAAAAGGTTACAAATATCTATTTGCTGTATTAGCTCCAGCTAACTTATATCTTGATGTTGCTATCGAAACAGCAGTTGAGCTAAATGGTGGAAAACCAGTAAGAATTGCACAAGCGTTTGAACAAGATGCATTCTCACAGGACGTTAGATTAGGTATTTTAGACGCTGCAGAAAGAACTGGTTCTAAAATCATAATCGACGATAAATTGCCTAAAGAGCTAAATGATATGGCTGCTACTTTGGTTAAAGTAAAACAGATGAAACCAGATGTACTTGTTGTATCAGGTCATACAAAAGGTGCATTAACTGCGATCAGACAAATTGCTGAAATGAAAGTTGATGTTCCAATGTTAGCCATGACTCACTGTGATGCTGCTAAGCTATCTAAACAGCATGGTAAAAATTCACAGTATGCACTTTGTGCTTCTCAATGGCACAAGTCATTAACTTATAAAGATGATTTCTTTAAAGATGGAATGACTTATGCTGCAGACTTTGAGAAAGAGTTTGGATATGATCCACCTTACCAATCTGCTGAATCTTCAGCTGCTTTATTGGTATTCAAAGATGCATTTGAAAGAGCAAATTCTTTCGATCAAAAGAAAGTAAGAGATGCTCTTGCAGCTACGAATATGCAAACATTCTATGGAAATATTAAATTTGCACCTGGTGGTCAGAACGTTGACAAACCAATGGTACTTTTCCAAGTAATGTGTGATGCTTCAGGAAAATGTGAAAACAAAGTTGTTGCTCCATTAAAATGGGCATCGGCTAAGTTGATACATCCAATTCCTAAGTGGTCGGAAAGATAAAATAAAATACTAAAGCCCCCTAGTCATAGGGGGCTTTTTTTTATATAACCCAAAAATACTTTTTATGGATTTTCTTGTATTTCAATATCCTATGATAACTCTTCAAGCTTGCTTGGATGGTATTTTGCTAGGAGTTTTGTTTGCATTGATTGCATATGGAATGGCACTTCAATGGGGTGTGATGAATATAATTAACATTGCACAAGGAGATCTTGTAATTTTAGGAGGATACATTGCATACTTTATGTATCTCTATGGTATTCATCCAGCATGGGGAGTAATTGTTGCGCCAGTAATAATGTACTTTGTTGGTATAGCTATTTACAAACTCGTAATAAATAAAGTAGTAGATAGAGATCTATTTATTTCTATTTTAGCAACTTTTGGAATAAGTATTCTTTTCATGCAATTAATGAATTTTGCATTTGGTGCAGACGTTGTACTTGCAAATTCTGGTTACGGAACAACTATGTTGTTTGATAACAATGTTGTGTTACCAAATTCAAAAATATTTTCAGCGTTTATTAGCATTGTATTTGCAATTTGTTTGGTTATTTACATGAAAAAATCAAAGCTAGGGCGTGCAATTAGGGCTACAGCTCAAAATGCAAGAGCTGCAAAGATTTTAGGTGTCGATACGGAAAAAGTTTATGCCGCAACATTTGGAATAAATGCTGCTCTTTGTGGTGTTGCTGGTGCTTTGATATCTATAACTTTCACAATTCATCCTTACATGGGATTACCATACACAATCAGATCTTTCATGATCGTAATTGTTGCAGGATTAGGAAACTTACCTGGAGTAGCAATGTCGGGAATGGGATTAGGAGTATTTGAAGAATTTGCAGATTATATACTGGGTACGGAATTTAGAATTGGTTCAGTATTTTTATTGTTGGTATTAATCCTAGTTTATAGAAGGTTTAAACTTTCAAGAAAAAGAGAATATTTAAAATAAGATTGAGATGAAAAATGAATAAGAATTTTATTTTATATGTAGCAATATTAATATTTGGATTAGCTGCCCCTTTTTTATTTCCAGCCTTTAAAGTTCAGTTATCAATCCTTTGTGTTTTAATAGTTCTTGCTACTACTTGGAACATCCAAGGTGGTGAGATGGGCTATAATTCATTTGGAAATATATTATTTTATGGATTAGGAATGTACCTATGCGCTTCTGTTCAAGTTGGAATGTTTTTTCCATTAGCAGAATGGACAGAGAGTGGAGGGGAAAAAACATTTGTACATACTCCAACACAATTTTTTCAAGGTATGGCAGTTGGACTTGTCGTAGCTGCTGTAGTTCCAACTATTGTAGCTGGTTTGATAGGATATTCTATTCTTGGACTTAGAGGACATTATTTTGCAATTTGTACATTAGGTTTAGGTGTAGCTGCGGGTGAAATTTCTGGTGGAATAGAAATTATTGGAGCAGGTCAAGGCTTTACTACACCACCTTTTCCAAATGTTGGTAGCTTAGAAGCAAGGGGGG
>CACKXG010000015.1 GCA_902604035.1 uncultured Pelagibacteraceae bacterium | reverse complement strand
CTTGGATCAATCTGTTATTATTTTTAATAAAGCTAAACATTTAAATAAAATCATTAACAAACCAAATGGTTTAGATATTATTGCAAGCTATAAAAGAGCCTCAAACATTTTAGACAGTGAATTAAAAAAAGATAAAATAGAATTATCAAATACAACTGACCCTGGAATTTTTAAAACTGAGTTAGAAAAAAATCTATTTAAAAAAATTAGTGAATTAAGGAAATATTTTTCAAGCATTAATAAAGATGAAAATTATGTTCAAACATTGGACAATTTAGCTAGCGTCAAAAGAGAGGTTTTTGACTTTTTTGATAATGTAATTGTGAACGAAGATGATCTGGTCATAAAGAAGAATAGGCTGGAACTAATCCAAATGATGTGTAAAACGTTCAACAATTATGTTAATTTTGCTTTAATCGACTCCCGTTAATGAAAAAACTTATTTTAAACTTTAATTCTAAGGATAGTAAAAAAATTAAAAATCCTAAAAACTTTTTAGGAGGAAAAGGTGCTAATCTTTCTGAAATGGGAAGAATGGGTCTTCCTGTGCCTCCAGGTTTTACAATATCCACAAAAGTTTGCGAAATTTTTTATAAGGATAAAAAAAGATTAAATAAAAGTTTAATTTCTCAAATTAAAAAAGAATTAAAATTAATCGAAAAAGATGTTTCTAAGAAATTTGGGGACTTAAAAAATCCACTTTTATTATCTGTGCGGTCTGGTGCAAGAGTATCAATGCCAGGTATGATGGATACTATTCTAAATCTGGGTCTTAACGATAAAACAGTTAAAGCCTTAGCAATTAAAACTTCAAATGGAAGATTTGCTAAAGACAGTTATAGAAGATTCATTCAAATGTACGGTAATGTGGTAATGGGTGTAGAAGGTTATCATTTTGAGGAATTAATTGAAAATTATAAACTTACGAAAGGTGTTTTGTTAGATACAGATTTAGATGAAAGTGATTGGGATGGATTAATTGAAGATTTTAAAAGAACAGTAAGAGAAAAGGCAAAAAAAGATTTTCCTCAAGATGTTCACGAACAATTGCTAGGAGCAATAAGCGCAGTATTTTTATCATGGGAAAGTAATAGAGCAAAAGTTTATAGAAAACTAAATCAAATTCCAGCCGAGTGGGGAACTGCTGTAAATGTTCAATCAATGGTTTTTGGAAATATGGGTGATGATTGTGCAACGGGAGTTGTGTTTACACGAAATCCATCAGATGGATCAAATGAAATATATGGTGAGTATTTAATTAATGCGCAAGGCGAAGATGTTGTAGCGGGCACAAGGACGCCTCAATACATAACGAAAAAAGCTAGGAGAGATGCTAAAATAAAAGAATTATCAATGGAAGAGTCTATGCCTAAAGTCTTTAAAGAACTTCAAAAAATTTTGAAAAAATTAGAGACGCATTATAAAGATATGCAAGACGTAGAGTTTACAGTTGAAAATAGTAAACTATGGATGCTTCAAACAAGATCTGGAAAAAGAACAGCAAAATCAGCAGTGAAAATCGCAGTTGATATGGTTAAAGAAAAATTAATTTCTAAAAAGGAAGCTGTATTAAGAATTGACCCAAATTCTTTAGACACACTTTTGCACCCTACTTTGGATGAAAAAAGTTCAATCAATGTTATAGCAAATGGATTGCCAGCATCACCAGGTGCAGCCAGTGGTAAAGTTGTATTCACATCAGAAGAGGCTGAAAGATTAACCGCAATAATGCAAGATACAATTCTGGTTAGAGTAGAGACCTCCCCAGAAGATATACAAGGAATGCATGCTGCTAAAGGAATTTTGACTGCTAGAGGAGGGATGACAAGTCATGCAGCTGTTGTTGCGAGAGGTATGGGTAGACCATGTGTATCAGGATCAAGTGAAATTGATATAAACTATGAAAATAAATCTTTTAAAACTTCTTCAATGGAGATTAAAGAAGGAGACGTAATCACTATTGATGGCTCAACTGGAAGAATTATTGCTGGAAGTGTTTCAACTGTGAAGCCTGAAATATCTGGTGATTTTTCCAAGTTAATGTCTTGGGCAGATGGCTTTAGGAAATTAAAAGTAAGAACAAATTCTGAGACACCAAAAGATACCAAAACAGCAAAAGATTTTGGTGCTGAGGGTATTGGATTATGCAGAACTGAACATATGTTTTTTGATGAAGAACGAATTTTGTCTGTAAGAGAAATGATATTATCTAAAACAAAAGAAGACAGAGCAATAGCATTACAAAAACTGTTACCACATCAAAGAAAAGATTTTATAGATATTTTTAAAATCATGAGTGGATTACCAGTCACAGTTAGATTGTTGGATCCACCATTACATGAATTTTTACCACGTACAGAAAAGGAAATTAATGAGGTTGCTAGTATAGTTAATCTCCCAGTTAAAGAGGTTGAGTCAAGAATTGAAGAGCTCCATGAGCAAAATCCTATGTTAGGTCATAGGGGATGTCGTCTAGGAATATCTTTTCCTGAAATTTATGAAATGCAATGCAAAGCAATATTCGAGGCTTTGGCTTACCTCAAAAAAAATAAAATTAAATCTGCATTTCCTGAAATAATGATACCTTTAGTATCTACAGAGGCTGAAATTAAAATAATGAAAGAATTAGTAATTAGAACTGCTAGTCAAGTTCAACAAGAAAATAAATTGAAAATAGAATTTTTAGTTGGAACTATGATTGAATTACCTAGAGCGGCAATAAAAGCAAAGGAGATTGCTAAGCATGCAGAATTCTTTAGTTTTGGAACAAATGATTTAACTCAAACTACTTTTGGAATTAGTAGGGATGATAGTGGTAAATTTTTAAATGATTATTTAGAAAACAAAATTTTTTCTGTTGATCCTTTCGTTTCAATAGATGAAGGAGTTTCAGATTTAGTTGAAATAGCAGTAGAAAAAGGAAGAAAACAAAATAAAAATCTTAAATTAGGTATTTGTGGAGAGCATGGAGGAGATCCACATAGTATATCTTTTTGTTCTAAAGCAGGATTGAATTATGTTTCTTGTTCACCTTATAGAGTTCCTGTTGCAAGGTTGGCAGCTGCTCAAGCTGAAATTAAAAAAAAATTAAATTAAATAGGGGGCGTTCTGTTGCCAGGTGCCCCAGACCCCGTTTGCTTAATTAACTAAGTTAATTAGGCAGCAAGTGCGTAACTTTCGTTAGCAATTATAAATTAGCCCGTTACGGTGGAACAATCCCGAACGAAAGAATAGCCTTTAGTCACCCGTCGAATCTAGTTCACCCCCATAAGTTGTAGTGGTGGAGGTGGTGGGTACTGCCCCCACGTCCGCAATGGTTATTACGAAATTCGTTTATCGTCGTAGTTGGAAAACCAACATTATTAATATAAAAGTAATTACAACAGATTCAATAACAATCATGAAATTAACTAATGAACAACAAGAAGAGATAAAAAATCAACAATCTCAAAGCAACCAAACTAAAAGAGTTACTGCTCCTGAGCTTGAAAAAATCCTATATGAAGCAATACCAGCTTTAGATCATGGTTTTGTTAGAGTGGTTGATTATATGGGGGATGATACGTCCATCGTTCAATCAGCAAGAGTTTCATATGGAAAAGGAACGAAACAAGTTTCAACAGACAAAGGACTAATTAAATATTTGATGAGGCATTGGCACAGCACTCCATTCGAAATGTGTGAAATTAAATATCATGTTAAGCTTCCAATATTTATTGCAAGACAATGGATTAGACATAGAACTGCAAATGTAAATGAATATTCTGCAAGGTATTCAATTTTGGATAAAGAATTTTATTTGCCATCACAAGAAAATTTAGCCGCTCAATCAACTAGTAACAGACAGGGTAGAGGAGATGTCTTGGAAGGAAAACAGGCAGAGGAAGTTTTAGAACTTCTAAAAAGCGATGCAGAGAGAACTTATGATAATTATGAGACTATGCTAAATGAAAGATTTGATGGATCAACTATTGATGAAAATAAAAAAGGTCTAGCGAGAGAACTTGCAAGAATGAATTTAACACTAAATACTTATACCCAATGGTATTGGAAAACTGATTTGTTAAATTTAATGAATTTTTTAAGATTAAGAGCTGATAGTCACGCTCAATATGAAATAAGAGTTTATGCAGACATTATGCTAGATACTGTAAAAAAATGGGTTCCAATAACTTATGATGCATTTATGGATTATAGAGTGGGAGGCACAGAAGTTTCTGCAAAAGGAAAAGTTATAATTCAAAAACTTATTAAAGGTGAAACTGTAGATGTTGAAAGTTCTGGATTGTCTAAAAGAGAGTGGAATGAATTAATGACTGCTTTTGATCTTAAAGATAAGTTGATTTAATTTTTTCAGCAAAATTTAAATATATTTTAGAAATTTCATGCTCAGGGTTAGTTTCCACAATAGGCTTTCCTTCATCACCAGTTTTACCCACTTCAGGATTAATTGGAATTTCACCTAAAAATTCTTTTTTAAATTCCTCTGCAGTTTTTTTTACCCCGCCTTCTCCAAAAATTTTATATTTTTTTCCATCATCACCAATAAAAAAACTCATGTTATTAACTAAACCCAAAATCTTAACTCCAAGTTTATCAAACATCTTAATTCCTCTTTTAACGTCTAAAAGTGCTACTTCTTGAGGTGTACTTACAATTATTGCACCATCCATTTTTATTTCTTGAGAAAATGTAAGTTGAGTATCGCCAGTTCCTGGAGGCATATCAACGATAATAAAATCTAAATCTTTCCAATTAACTTTCTGAGTAAAAGTTTTAATTGCACTTGTAACCATAGGACCACGCCATATCATTGGAGTTTGTTGATCAGCTAAAAAACCAATTGACATACACTGAATGTCATATTTTGTAATTGGATCTAATTTTTGACCATCACTTTTAGGTTTTTCATTAATATCAAACATTTTAGGAATTGATGGACCATAAATATCTGCATCCAAAAGACCAACTTTGCATCCAACTTTCTTTAACGCCAAAGCAAGATTCGTTGCAAAAGTAGATTTTCCAACACCTCCTTTTGCACTAGAGATGGCTATAGTAAATTTAGTTCCAAGGATTGGATTTTTAGTGAATTTTTTAGGCTCTAGCTTACTTTTCATTGCGGCACTAAGTTCAGGTTTTTTATCAGTCATAAAAGTATCATTACTTGTTTTTTGCAATAAAGACACTATATACTTTGGCATATGTCAGTCGATTTTAAAGGTCAAAGTCCTTGGGGTGCACCTCCCGGCGGAGGTGGTAGTGGCAATGGATCAGGTAGAGGTCCTACACCACCAAACGTCGACGAATTAATTAGAGATCTTCAAAATAAAATTAAAAGATTTTTACCAGGTGGAAAAACTTCAGGTGGAAAATCAATAAGTCTAATTTTATTGGTTTTAATCTTTGTATGGTTAGCAAGTGGTCTTTATAGAGTATTACCAGATGAACAAGGAGTGGTATTAAGATTTGGTAAGTTTGTAAAAACTACACAGCCTGGTTTGAATTATCATATACCTTTTCCTGTCGAGACTGTTCAAACACCAAAAGTCACCAAGGTTAATAGAATGGATATAGGATTTAGATCTGAGAGAGACAGTGGATTTTCTACAGGTGGTGGTGTTGCTGATGTTCCGCAGGAAAGCTTAATGTTAACTGGAGATGAAAATATTGTTAATATAGATTTTTCAGTATTCTGGGTAATTAAAGATGCTGGTAATTTTTTATTTAAAATTCAAGATCCAGAAGGCACAGTTAAAGCAGCTGCAGAAACTGCAATGAGAGAAGTAATAGCTAAAAGTGATATTCAACCGATCTTAACAGAGGGAAGATCTAAAATTGAGGTTGAGACACAAAATATAATACAAAACATTTTAGATGATTACGAAAGTGGAATTCAAATTACACAAGTTCAAACTCAAAAAGCGGACCCACCAGATCAAGTAATTGATGCATTTAGAGACGTACAAGCTGCAAGAGCAGATATGGAAAGATCTAAAAATGAAGCTGAGGCTTATGCTAATGATGTAATTCCAAGAGCACGAGGGGAAGCACAAAAAATTTTACAAGCAGCAGAAGCTTACAAGAAAGAGGTTGTTGCAAAAGCGGAGGGTGAAGCTAGTAGATTTATAGCAATTTACAATGAGTATAAAAACGCAAAAGCAGTTACTCAAGAAAGAATGTATTTAGAAACTATGGAAAAAGTTTTAGCAGATATAGATAAAGTAATTATAGAAAAAAATGCAGGTTCAGGAGTAGTTCCGTACTTACCTTTGCCTGAATTAAAAAAGAAAGCGACGAATTAAAATGAAGGCTGGAAAAATATTAGCAGGAATATTAGTTGCAATTGGAGTTGTTGCTTTTTTATCAGTAATTATAGTAAAAGAAGTTAACCAAGCAATTATTCTTCAATTTGGTGATCCTAAAAGAATTATAATGAAGCCAGGGTTAAATTTTAAGATTCCTTTCATTCAAAATGTTGTTTATTTAGATAAAAGAATTTTAAATTTGGATGCTCCACCAGAGGAGGTTATTGCATCAGATCAAAAACGTTTAATAGTAGATGCATTTGCAAGGTTTCAAATTATTGATCCATTAAAATTTTACATTTCTGTTGGAAATGAAAGAGTAGCAAGATCTAGATTATCGACAATTATAAATTCAAGAATTAGAAATGTATTAGGTCAAGAGGAATTACAAACATTATTATCTAAAGATAGATCTAAGCAAATGGCATTAATTAAAGAAGGTGTTAATAACGAAGCACAAAACTTTGGAATTAATATTGTTGATGTCAGAATTAAAAGAGCAGATCTACCCCAAGCAAACAGTGATGCAATTTATAGAAGAATGCAAACTGAAAGGGAGAGAGAAGCAAAAGAATTTAGAGCTAAAGGAGCAGAGATGGCAGTTACAATTACATCAACTGCAGACAAAGAAGTTACTGTAATCTTAGCAGATGCTCAAAAACAATCTGAGATCATGAAAGGGGAAGGTGATGGAGAAAGAAATAAAATATTTGCTGACGCCTTTGGCCAAGATCCAGAATTTTTTGCTTTCTATAGAGCTATGCAAGCATATGAAAAAGCTCTTATTGGTGGTGAAACCTCTTTAATTTTATCACCTGATAGTGAATTTTTTAAATTTTTTGGAAATATAAAACCTGAAATCCAACAATAATTCTTAAATGCTTGAGCTAGTTATAGCTTTTGGTCTTTTCTTATTTATTGAGGGAATTTTGTACGCCTTATTTCCAGCAAAAATGAAAAGTATGTTAAAAAAATTAGAACTTGTTAAAGATAGTCAACTTAGATCAGGTGGACTTATTTTTGCATTGATAGGTTTTATAATTATTTATTTTATTAAGAGTTAATATGAATAAGATTAAACTTATATTCTTTACCTTGGTTATATCATTTGGCTTTTCGTTAAATGTAAACTCCAAACCAGTTCCTGCTTCCTTTGCAGATCTTGCAGAAAAATTAATGCCATCTGTTGTAAACATTTCTACAACAACTACTATCACAACAAATTCTAATCCTTTTCCTTTTCAATTTCCTCCAGGGTCTCCTTTCGAGGATATGTTTAAGGAATTTGGGACACCTCAAGAAAGACAATCAGCTGCATTAGGTTCTGGATTTATAATTGACGAGAAAGGAATTGTTGTTACAAATAATCACGTAATCCAAGACGCTGATGATATTATTGTTAGAGTAAATGGAGATCAAGAATTCAAGGCAAAGGTTCTTGGTGCTGACCCACTTATGGATATTGCAGTTTTACAATTAGAAACAGATGAAAAATTTATCCCAGTTGCATTTGGTGACTCTGATAAAGCAAGAATTGGAGATTGGGTTTTAGCAATTGGAAATCCGTTTGGTTTAGGTGGAACTGTTACTGCCGGAATTATTTCAGCAAGAAATCGATCAATTGGTTTATCAAGATATGAAGATTTTATACAAACAGATGCTTCTATTAACTCAGGAAATTCAGGTGGACCTCTATTTGATATGGAAGGAAATGTAATTGGAATTAATACAGCAATTCTTGGACGTAATGGTTCAATTGGAATTGGATTTTCTATACCATCAAACAGTGCTCAAATTGTAATTAAACAATTAATTGAGTTTGGCGAAACAAAAAGAGGATGGTTAGGAGTTAGAATTCAAGATGTAACAAAAGAAATTGCTGAAATTGAAAAATTAGACAAAGCAAGAGGAGCTCTTGTTGCAAGCGTCGCTGAAAACAGTCCTTCAGAAAAAGCAGGAATACAAGCTGGTGATATTATTTTAGAATTTAATGGAGAAAAAATAAATCAAATGAAAGAACTTCCAGCTATCGTCGCACGAACAGAAGTTGGAAAAAAAGTTGAAGTTAAAGTTTGGAGAGATAAAAAAGAAATTGTCAAAAATGTTATTTTAGGAAGATTAGAAACTTCAGATGATTTTAAAATAAGTAAAAATCAAGAAACTCAAAAACAAAATAATGAAGAAATAATTGAAAGTTTAAGAATTGCAGTAAGACCATTAACTAAAGAAGACATTAAAAACAGAAAATTACCAAACCAAACGACAGGACTTGTAATAACAAAAATTGCAAATAATAGTCCTGTAGCAAATTCAATAGAACTTAATAGTATTATTATTGAAGCTCAGAAGAAAAAAATTAGATCAGCCGATGATTTAAGAGATATTACTAAAGAAGTTCTTAATTCAAATCAAAAGACAGTTTTACTCGCAATCTATAACAATCAAAATCAAAGACGATATATTGGTGTTAAGCTAGACTAGTAATGGATTTAAAATCCAAGATTATATTAATATCTGGACCTACAGCTTCAGGAAAATCAAGTTTTGCTATTAAAGTTGCAAAAAAAGTTAATGGAGAGATCATAAATGCAGATAGTATGCAAGTATACAAACAGCTTAAAATTTTATCAGCTAGACCAGATCCAAAAAAATATCAAAAAATAAAACATCACTTATATGGTTTTCATAATGTAACACAAAACTTCTCCACAGGTGATTGGCTTAAATTAGTAATTAAAAAAATTATGGAAGTTAAAAAAAGAAAAAAAACTCCAATTCTTGTTGGAGGAACAGGTTTATACTTTAAAGCTTTAACTGATGGTTTAGTTAAAATACCAAATATTTCATTAAAATTAAGAAATCAAATCAGAGATTTACAAAAAAAACTTGGACAAAAAAAGTTTTATGAAAAACTATTAAAATTAGATCCATCCTCTGGAGGAAAAATAAACCCTACGGACACTCAAAGATCTATCAGAGCTTATGAAGTCAAAAAGTTTACAAAAAAATCTCTAACTGAATGGTTTAAAAACACAAAATCAAACTTCACAGAAGATGATTTTTTTAAAGTTTATATTGATTTTCCTAGACAAGAATTAATTGAGCGTATCAATATAAGAACAAATGAGATGATAGAAAACGGAGCACTAAAAGAAGTAAAGGATTTAATAAAGCTAAGGGTTAGAAAAGATAAAAGCGTTAATAAGGCCATTGGAGTTAATGAAATTAGAGAATATTTGAAAAAACAAAAAGATTTACATGATACTAAAGAAAAAATAGCCATAAAAACTAGACAATACGCCAAAAGACAAAGTACTTGGGCTAGAGGCAACATGATGAACTGGATAAAAATAAAGCCACAAGACATAAATAATTTTTTGAAAAAAATTTAAAATACTCATTCTTAAACTTGACCAATGAGCACAACTTCAGCTAGATTGCCTAATGCCAAAATTATTAACTGGAGCAGAAATTGTATTCAAATGTCTTGAGGACCAAAAGGTAGAACATATCTTTGGCTATCCAGGTGGTGCAGTGTTACCAATTTATGATGAATTAAAAAACCATCCTTCTATAAAACATATTTTAGTTAGACACGAACAAGGTGCTGGTCACGCAGCTGAAGGCTATGCGAGGTCATCAGGAAAACCAGGTGTAGTTTTAGTTACATCAGGTCCTGGAGCAACTAATGTTGTTACAGCCTTAACAGATGCGTATATGGACTCTGTTCCACTGGTTTGTATTTCTGGTCAAGTTCCAACTCATTTAATTGGAACAGATGCTTTCCAAGAATGTGACACCACAGGAATTACAAGACCTTGTACGAAACATAATTGGTTAGTTAAGGATATAAATGATCTTTCAAAAGTTATGCATGAGGCTTTTAGAGTTGCAACGACAGGAAGACCTGGACCGGTTTTAATTGATATTCCAAAAGATATTCAGTTTGCAAAAGCGAAATATAAAAAACCAAATAAAGAAAAAAAATTAAATGGAAAATCTCATAATAAATTTTCTCAAGATCAAATTGATGAATTAGTAAAATTATTAAGCAAAGCCAAAAAACCAATCATCTATAGTGGTGGAGGAGTAATTAACTCAGGTCCAAAAGCAAGTCAGGCTCTAAGGGAATTTGTTGAGTTAACTGGTTTTCCTATAACTTCAACACTTCAAGGATTAGGTGCGTACCCTGGAGATGACAATCAATTTTTAGGAATGCTTGGTATGCATGGTACGTATGAAGCAAATAATGCTATGCATGATTGTGATCTATTAATTAATATTGGAGCAAGATTTGATGATCGAATTACTGGAAAAATTGATGAGTTTTCACCAAATTCAAAAAAGGTTCATATTGATATAGATCCATCGTCAATTAATAAAATTATCAAAGTGGATCTTGCAATAGTTGGAGACGTTACAAGTGTAATAAGTAAAATTAATAAAACAATTGCTAAAAGAAAAAATGGTCACAGCAAATCAAATAAATCAAATATAGCCAAGTGGTGGGAACAAATTGAAAAATGGAGAGAAAAAGATTCTCTTAATTTTGTAAATAGTGATGAAAGTATAAAACCTCAACATGCCGTTCAAAGACTTTATGAATTAACTAAGAATAAAGATACTTATGTTACTACCGAGGTTGGACAACATCAAATGTGGGCTGCTCAGCATTATAAATTTGATAAACCAAATAGATGGATGACATCTGGTGGCTTAGGAACTATGGGGTATGGATTGCCAGCAGCAATTGGTGTTCAAATTGCTCATCCTGAAAAATTAGTAATTGATATTGCTGGAGAAGCATCAGTTTTAATGACTATGCAAGAAATGTCTACTGCAGTTCAATATAATCTTCCTATAAAAATATTTATTTTAAATAATCAATATATGGGAATGGTTAGACAATGGCAGGAATTACTGCATGAAAAAAATTATTCTGAAAGTTATTCTGAAGCGTTACCTGATTTTATGAAGATGGCAGAAGCATATGGATGTAAAGGAATTAAAGCAGACAATCCAAATGATCTTGATGATAAAATTCAAGAAATGATCGATTATGATGGACCAGTTATATTTGATTGTCATGTGGATCCTAACGAGAATTGCTTCCCAATGATACCATCTGGAAAACCTCATAACCAAATGATCTTGGGCCCAAATGATCAAGAGGAAAATAAAATCAAAGGAAAAGGCAAAGCCTTAGTATAACAATAATGCCGAAATCAAAATCAGCTTACAGCATATCTACGAAGAAACAAAAACCAGATACATATATTTTTGTAGTATGGGTAGATAATGAGGCTGGAGTTTTGGCAAGAGTAGTTGGTTTATTTTCTGGTCGAGGTTACAACATCGAGTCGTTAGCTGTTGCAGAGGTTGATGCGGTTAAAAATATTTCAAGAATAACAATTGTTACCACTGGAACACCTCAAGTAATTGATCAAATAAGACTCCAATTAACAAAGTTAGTGCCTGTTCATAAAGTTGCTGAATTTAAAAGAGAGGATAAAGGCGTAATTTTTAAAGAAATGGCTTTATTTAAAGTTGTAGGAAAAAGAAATAAAATTGAAAAATGCTTAAATGCTTGTAAAAAATTTAATCCCGTAATATTAGATGAAACAAAAACTTCAGCAGTAATTCAAATAACTGCTCTTAGAAGAGAAATTGATAAAATGAACAAAAAATTAAAGCCCTTAGGACTTATTAGTACTTCGAGAACTGGGGCAGTAGCAATGACTAGGGGTGCTAAAATATTTAATTAATTTAAAAGGAGAGATGATATGAAAATGTTTTATGAAAAAGATGCAGATGTTAATCTAATTAAAAGTAAAAAAGTTGCTATCTTCGGCTATGGAAGCCAAGGGCACGCTCACGCATTAAATTTAAAAGATAGTGGAGTAAAAGATATTGTTGTAGCATTAAGAGAAGGTTCATCGAGTGCAGCTAAAGCAGAATCAAAAGGATTAAAGGTAATGAATTTATCTGATGCTGCAGAGTGGGCTGATGTAGTAATGATTCTTACACCAGATGAATTACAAGCGGAAATTTATAAAAATCATATTGAACAACGAGTAAGAGAGGGGACAAGTATCGCTTTTGCTCATGGTTTAAATGTTCATTACGATTTAATTAAAGCTAGAAAAGATCTAGACGTTTTTATGGTTGCTCCCAAAGGACCTGGTCACTTAGTTAGAAGTGAATATGAAAAAGGAGGTGGAGTACCTTGTTTATTTGCTGTTCATCAAGATGGTTCAGGAAAGGCAAGAGACTTAGCTTTATCTTATGCTTCAGCAGTTGGTGGAGGAAGATCAGGAATTATTGAAACTACATTTAAAGATGAAGTTGAGACAGATTTATTTGGTGAACAAACTGTATTATGCGGAGGTTTGGTTGAACTTATTAAAAATGGTTATGAAACTCTAGTTGAAGCAGGATATGAACCTGAGATGGCATATTTTGAGACAGTCCATGAAGTTAAATTGATTGTTGATTTAATTTATGAAGGTGGAATTGCGAACATGAATTATTCTATTTCAAATACTGCTGAATATGGCGAATATCAATCTGGACCAAGAGTGGTTAATAAAGAAGAAACTAAAAAAAGAATGAAAGAAGTTTTAGCTGAAATTCAATCTGGAAAATTCACTAAAGAGTGGATGGATGAATGCAAAAATGGTCAAAAAAACTTCCTTGCAACGAGAGCTAAATTAGCTGAGCATCCTGTTGAAAAAGTTGGTGCAGAATTAAGAGCTATGATGCCTTGGATAGGTAAGAAAAAATTGGTTGATAGCGATAAAAGTTAAATTTTTTAAGTAAATTATTGCTACTATAATTCAATTATTTCACTTATACTTTTTTAAATAAATTTAAAAAACGAGGGGAATAATGAAGACTAAAAATATAGTAAGAATACTATTGTCATTAGTTCTAGTATTCGGGTTTTCTTCAGCATGGGCAAAAACTATTAAATGGTCTATGCAAGGAGACAGTTTAACACTAGATCCACATGCACAAAATGAGGGTCCAACTACTCAAGTATCTAGACAAGTTTACGAAGCTCTAGTTCAAAGAGGCTTGGACATGAAAATAGGACCTGCCTTAGCTACAAAATGGAAAGCAACTGACCCAAATACTTGGATCTTCACGTTAAGAGAAGATGCCAAGTTTTCAGATGGCTCAGGAATGACATCTGCAGATGTTGTTTTTAGTATATTAAGAGCTAAGCAAAGAACATCTGACTTTAAAGAATACATCAGTACAGTTTCAAATGTTGAAGCGGTTGGAGATTACTCAGTTAAAATAACTACAAGTAAACCTAACCCTATTCTTTTGAACCAATTGTCTAACATTTTTATAATGTCTAAAGCTTGGTCAGAGAAAAACTTTGCAATGTCTCCACAAAATTGGGATGCAGGACAAGAAACTTTCTCTGCTACTAATGCTATGGGAACTGGTCCATTTAAAATAACTTTAAGAGAACCAAATACTAAAACAGTGTTTAAAAGAAATAAACATTGGTGGGGTGAGATGAAGGACAAAAAAGTAACTCAAATTGAATTAATGCCTATAAAAAATGCGGCTACAAGAGTTGCAGCTTTGTTATCAGGTGAAATTGATATAGTTACTGATGCTCCAGTTCAAGATTTAAAAAGAATTGGATCTTCTTCAGGTCATAAAGTTGAAAGTACAGCTCAAATGAGAACAATTTTCTTAGGTATGGATCAAGCAGCTGACAAATTAAGAACTGGAAATACAGGTGATAATCCATTCAAGAAAAAAGAAGTAAGACAAGCTCTTTATCAAGCAATTGATATTGAAGCTATCAAGAAAAAAGTTATGAGAGGTTTAAGTGAACCAGCAGGAATTATAACTTTCCCAGGTGTAAATGGATATACAGCTGATCTTGATAAAAGATTACCTTACGATGTTAATGCTGCAAAAAAACTTTTAGCTGATGCGGGTTATCCTAATGGTTTTGACGTTGAACTTAGATGTCCTAATGACAGATATGTAAACGATGAGGCAATATGTACTGCTGTTGTTGGAATGTTGGGTAAAATTGGAGTTAACGTTAACTTATTTGCTCAAACTAAAAGTAAACACTTCAAAGAGCTTAAAGATGATCAAGGTGATTTTTATATGCTAGGATGGGGTGTTCCAACTTTAGATAGTCACTATGTTTTCCATTATTTATATGAGTCTGGTGCTAGCTGGAACAAAGTTAACTTTAGTAATGCAGAAGTAGATGCTGCAATAAGAGTTATGGAAGGTGAAGTTGATTTAGATAAGAGAAATGCTGCAATTGCAAAAGCTTGGAAAATAGTAAAAGATGATATTTCTTATCTTCCTTTACATCACCAAGTAATTTCTTGGGCATCTAAAAGCAATGTTAATGTTCCTATCAGACCGAATAACGAACCGTTATTCAGAACTGCTAGTTTTAACTAATTAAAAATTATTACAAGCCCTTTAAATTTTTAAAGGGCTTGTAAGTTTAAACCTTCACAAATTGATAAAATATTTTTTTAAAAGGCTGTTTCAATCTGCTTTGGTGATGTTGGTTGTCGCCTTTGTGTCTTTCTCTTTATTTAATTTTGTTGGTGATCCAATCAATAACATGGTTGGAGAAGAAACTTCTGATGAGGAAAGAGCAGAATTGAGAGAAACACTTGGTTTAATGGATCCAATTCATGTACAGTTTTCAAGATTTATAGTTAATGCTTCTAAGGGTGAGTTTGGAATTTCATATCAATTAAGAAGGCCTGTTTCAGAATTAATAGTTGAAAGATTGCCTGCAACTATTGAACTTGTGGTTATTTCAGCACTAATTGCACTTGTAACTGGTACATTATTGGGAGTTTATACAGGTATAAATCGAAAAGGTTTTTTAAGTGATTTTGTTTTAGCCATCTCTTTGTTGGGGGTTTCACTTCCCACATTTGTAATTGGTATATTATTTATATATCTGTTTGCGGTAATTTTAGGAATATTACCCTCTTTTGGAAGAGGGGAAGTTGTTGATTTAGGTTTTTGGACTACAGGTTTTTTAACAGTTTCAGGACTTAAAGCAATTATACTTCCTTCAGTAACATTAAGTCTTTTTCAAATGACTTATATCATCAGACTTGTGCGAGCAGAGATAATGGAAATACTACAAACAGATTATATTAAATTTGCACGTGCTCGAGGTATTAGTGAAAATAGTATTAAATACAAACATGCATTAAAAAATGGATTGATACCAGTAATAACTATAGCAGGAATAAATATTGGAACTCTAATTGCGTTTTCAATTATTACTGAAACTGTTTTTCAATGGCCTGGCATGGGCTTCTTATTTATTCAAGCAGTTCAATTCGTAGATATACCAATCATGTCAGCTTATTTAGTTTTTATAGCTTTTGTTTTCGTAATGATAAATTTTATAGTTGATATTCTTTATTATTTAATTGATCCAAGAATAAGAGTTAAAGGAGATGCTGCAAGTGGATAACAAAACTTTAAGTACTTGGGAAAGAATAAAAGATAGTGACATTTATCATAGCTTTATTAAATCTCCCACTGCAATTGTATCGTCTACTATTTTGTTTATAATTTTTTTCTGCTCTTTCTTTGTTGAACTGGTAACACCTTACAATCCTTTTGACCCATCCTCTCTCTCACTGATGGATGCTTTCACACCACCATCATGGACAGAAGATGGTCTTGCTAAATTTGTTTTAGGCACTGATGGACAAGGAAGAGATATGCTATCGACAATTTTGTACGGATGTAGGATTTCTTTAATTGTAGGTTTTTCTGCGATAATTTTTAGTTTAATCCTTGGAGTTGGATTGGGATTAACAGCAGGATTTTTTGGGGGAAAATATGAAATGATAGTAATGAGATTAACTGATGTTCAGTTAACAGTACCAAGTATTTTGATGGCATTATTGGTTGATGGTATAGCAAGAGGATTAATCTCTAGAGAAATGCATGATGAAATGGCAATTTATGTTTTAATATTTGCAATTGGGATTTCAGAGTGGCCACAATTTGCAAGAGTTTCAAGAGCAGCAACTTTGGTCGAAAAAAATAAAGATTATGTTTCAGCATCAACAATAATCGGTGTTTCAAATATAATTATTATGTTTAAACATATTTTACCAAATATTTTAAGACCAGTATTAGTAATTGGAACTATTGGTTTAGCTCTTGCTATTTTAGCTGAGTCTACTTTAAGTTTTTTAGGAGTTGGTGTTCCTCCAACAACACCTTCTTTAGGGACATTGATACGACTTGGAAATGACTTTTTATTTTCAGGAGAGTGGTGGATAACTTTTTTTCCAGCAATTTTCTTAGTTATTTTAGCATTTTCAATTAATTTATTAGGGGATTGGATGAGAGATACTTTAAATCCAAAATTAAAAAAATGACATTCTTAAAAATAAACAATCTTAGTGTTGATTACCAAATGAGAAAAGAAACAGTTAACGCTGCTAAGAATGTGAATATTGAGGTTAATAAAGGAGAAATTTTAGGATTAGTTGGAGAGTCTGGATCAGGAAAAAGTACAGTAGGAAATGCTATTATAAATTTAATTGATGAGCCAGGTAAGGTATCTAGTGGCTCAGTAATTTTGGGTGATCTTAACATTCATGAAAATTCTGAAAGCACTGTTAAATACAGAGGAAATAAAATTGGATTGATATTTCAAGATCCTCAAACTTCACTTAACCCAATTCTTACAGTTGGGGAACAGTTAATTGAAACAATTCAAACTCATCTACAATTAAGCAAAGAAGAAGCAAAAAATAAATCTTTAAATTTATTAAAAGAGGTTGGTATAAAAGATGCGGAGACAAGATTTGATAATTATCCTCACCAATTCTCAGGTGGAATGAGACAGAGAGTAGTAATTTCTTTAGCTCTATGTTGCGAACCAGAATTGTTAATTGCAGATGAACCAACAACAGCATTAGATGTATCAATTCAATCTCAGATTTTAGAATTAATAAAAAAATTAACAAAAGAAAGAAACCTTGCGGTCATATTAATTACTCATGACATGGGGGTTATAGCTGAAACTGCAGATCGAGTTGCAGTTATGAAAAGTGGCAATTTAGTTGAAATTGGTGAAACCAAAAAAATATTAACTAAACCACAAGAAAATTATACTAAAAGCTTAGTAAGTTCAGTTCCACCAACTAACAAAAAAATTTCAAGATTTGTAATAGTTGAA
>CACKXG010000014.1 GCA_902604035.1 uncultured Pelagibacteraceae bacterium | reverse complement strand
TTGGTTCATACAGTTTACGGAATTCCTTTTACCACATTATTTTTTAGAAATTATTATATTTCTGTTCCAACAGAATTAGTTAAAGCTGCAAGAATTGATGGAGCAGGTTTTTTTAAAATATTTTTTAAAATTTTACTTCCAATATCTGCACCGATTATTGTTGTAACTGTAATTTGGCAATTTACACAAATATGGAATGATTTTTTATTTGGATCAACTTTCTCTTTTGGTGAGGCAGCACCAATTCAAGTTGCTTTAAATAATATGGTTTTATCTAGTACAAGTGTGAAAGAATACAATGTAGATATGGCTTCAGCTATCATAGCCGGTATTCCAACACTTATAGTTTATGTATTGGCAGGTAAATATTTTATTAGAGGATTAACTTCAGGAGCAGTGAAAGGATAACAATGAAAACGTTAAAAATTGAAGAACTATCAAAAAACTTTGGATCTACTGAGGTTTTGAAAAAAATTAATTTAGAAATAGATGAAGGAAATTTTTTGGTTCTATTAGGACCATCTGGATGTGGAAAATCAACTTTATTAAATATTATTGCAGGATTAGAAACAATTAATGAGGGTGATGTTTTTATTGATGATTATAATGTTAGCAAAGTAGAACCAAAAGACCGTAATATTGCTATGGTTTTTCAATCTTACGCCCTGTATCCATCTATGAATGTTAAGGAGAATATGATTTTTGGTCTTAAACAGGCAAAAACATCAAAGGAAAAAATACAAGAACAGTTAGAAAAAGTCTCAAAATTTCTACAGGTAGATCAATTGTTAGAAAGAAAACCTTCTCAATTATCTGGAGGACAACGACAACGTGTTGCTATTGGTAGAGCTCTCGTAAGGGAGCCAAGAATATTTTTGTTTGACGAACCTTTATCTAACTTAGATGCAAAGCTACGGGTTGAAATGAGAAGAGAAATAAAAAAACTTCATCAACAGTTAAAAACAACAGTTGTTTATGTGACTCATGATCAAACAGAAGCAATGAGTTTGGGTACTAATATTGCAATTATGAATCATGGAGTAATTCAACAAAATGATACTCCTGAAAAGATTTATAATAAGCCAAGCAACACTTTTGTTGCAGACTTTATTGGATCTCCATCAATGAATCTTATTAAGGGAATCTTAAAAGAAAATTCAGGTGACTTATTATTTACAGTGAGTGGATCAAATTTAGAAATTCCAATAAAAGATTATGATTTTAAAGATAAATCAAATTTAAATAATAAAGAAGTTTTCTTTGGTATTAGACCAGAACATATTTTCTTTAAAAAATTTAATGAAAGTGATTTTGAAATTAATTTAAGAGCTGATCTTAGCGAGTACATAGGTCATGAGCAAATAATGACATTTGATTATGCAAATCAAGAACTTTTAGCAAAATTTCCATCTACAATTAAAATAGATCTGGGGAAAGAAACAAAGTTATACTTTGATTTAACACAAGCATCTTTATTTGACGCTCAAACTGAGGAGAGAATATAAAATGAAAGTTAAATATTCTGATTTAAAAAAAAAAAGAGTATTTATTACTGGTGGTGGTTCGGGTATTGGTGCTTCAATAGTCGAGCATTTTTGTGAGCAAGGAAGTGAAGTTTATTTTGTAGACATTGATCTAAAAGAAACAAAAAAACTTTTAAACAACATTAAGAAAAATAAATTTAGAACACCAACATTCATTGAATGCAATTTGTTAGATATCAATAAATTAGAAAAAACAATCAAAAATATTATTGCAAAAAAAGGTCCAATACATGCTTTAATTAATAACGCCGCAAATGATGACAGACACACAACAGATCAGGTAGATGAAAAATATTGGGAAAATAGAATGGCAATAAACTTAAAACATTATTTTTTTGCAGCTAAAGCAGTTGTTAAATCTATGAAAAAAATGAAAGCTGGCTCGATTGTAAATTTAAGTTCAGTTTCGTGGATGCTAGGTGAAGGCGATAAAGTTGTTTATGAAACTGCAAAATCTGCAGTAGTAGGTTTAACTAGATCTTTTGCGCAAGAATATGGAAAATATAATATCAGAACCAATTCAGTAGTACCTGGATCTATAGCTACTGAAAGACAAATAAAACATTGGTTAACACCAAAGTATAAAAAGCTTATTTTAGACAGTCAGGCTTTAAAAAGACAATTAAAACCTAATGATGTTGCTCAATTGGTAATGTTTTTAGCATCAGATCAATCATCTGGATGCACAAAACAAAGCTTTATTGTTGATGGTGGCATAACTTGATCTAGGTGAAAGTTGAAAGCTCTATAATTCAAAATAAATTTCTAAGAGTTCAAACTCTTAATTACGGTGCCAGTCTTTTTGAAGTTTATCACAAAAAAAAGAAAATAAATTTAATTTTAAATTTAGGATCAAAAGAAAACTATCGGTACAAACATCCAAGTGTTGGAACTACTTGTGGAAGATATGCAGGTAGAATTTCTAATGCAAAATTTAAGATTGGGAAAAAAAAATTTAATTTAAATGCAAATGAGGGAAAAAATACACTTCATGGCGGTAAAGTGGGTTTCTCAATTCTCCCATGGAAAAAATTAAATCAAACAAAAGATAAAATAGTGTATCAACTTAATTCAGCAAATAACGATCAAGGCTTTCCAGGAGATCTTGTTGTCAATTGCACTTATCAATTAAGAAATAAATTTCTGATTATAAAATATGAATACAAATCTAATAGAAGCACTCATGTTAATTTAACCAATCATAGTTATTGGAATTTAGAAAAAAATAAAAAAAATATGATTTATAATCATGCGTTAAAATTAAACTCATCTAAATATCTTCAAATAAATAAAAATCTAATTCCAACTGGTAGATTTAAAAATATAAAAAAATCTATTCATGATTTTTCAAATTTTGAAAATATTGGAAAAAAATTAGATTATTTTAAAAATAAAAAGATTAATATTAAATTTAAAGGTTTTGATACAACTTTTGTTGTAAAGAAAAATACTAGAAAATTAGTTGGTACTTTAAAAAATAATAACACCAATATACAAGTTGATTTTTTTTCAAATTTACCTGGTGTACAACTTTATTCAGCACAAAATCTAAATTACAAAAAAAAATTGTTTCCCTATCAAGGCATTTGTTTAGAAACCCAATACTTTCCTGATGCACCTAATAAAAAAAATTTTCCAAGTACTTTAATTAAACCTAATAAAAGGTATACATGCTTTACAAAAATTAAAATTAGTTAATTGATGAGTAAAAAAATTAATATTTCTATAGTTGGAACAGGTTTAATGGGTTTACAACACATTAAAGCTATTCAAAAATCAAAGAAAGCAAATCTTCATTCAATAGTAGACATTAGCAATAATGCTAAAAATTTATCAAAAAAATATAAAATCCCATTATATTCAAATGTATCAGAGCTTTTAAATTCAAAAAAACTTGATGCTGTAATAGTTGCTACTCCAAATCAATTACATGAAAAACATACTGTAAGTTTTTTAAAAAATAAAATACCTGTTCTGTTAGAAAAACCTATTTCAGATAATATTAATTCTGCAAAAAAAATAATAAGCAGTTCTAATAAGAATAAAACTCCATTGCTGATTGGATATCATCGAAGACACAATTCAATAGTCTCTAAAGTAAAAGATGTTATTAACAAAGGCAAATTGGGCAACATAGTTTCTGCAAACGTTTTATGCTGGTTATATAAACACAAAGCTTATTACAATGAAAAATGGAGAGTTAGGAAAGGTGGAGGGCCTTTAGGTATTAATTTAGTTCATGACATTGATATGATTTGTTATTTATTGGGTTCAATAAAATATGTGCAAGCATTTACAACAAATAAAACTAGAAAATTTCAAGTAGAGGATACAGCAACAATTAGCTTGATTTTTAATTCAGGAGCGCTTTGCACATTAAATTTGTCAGATACAATTGTTGCACCGTGGAGCTACGAATTAACTGCTGGAGAAAATCCTGCATACCCAATTACTAACCAATCTGCTTATATGATTGGAGGTACCAAAGGTTCTTTACAGTTTCCTAATCTTAAATATTGGTTCTATAAAAAAGAACGAAGCTGGTGGAACAAGATTTTTGTTAATGAAGATAAAAATAAAAAAGATGACAATACATTAGTAAACCAAATTGACCATTTTGCTGATGTAGTGACTAAAAAAGCTAAACCAAAAGTGAATGGTAATGATGGTTTAATTTCTCTCAAAATTTTTGCAGCAATAACTAAAAGTGCAAAAACTGGTAAAAAAGTAAGAATATAAAATTTTTATTTAAATTTAAATCATTCATTGTTTTGACATATTTTATTTGTTAACTTTTTATATGAAAAAAATTATCTTACTTGCTTTATTTAGTTTGTTATTTTTCACAAATTCAAATGCTGCATGTGATGATCCTTTAACAGAAGGTGTAGATTATTCTAATTGTAGATTTTCAGACTCTCAAGATTTACAAGGCAGCTATCTTCCAAATTCAAATCTTTCTTTTGCAAGTTTTATTCAAGTAAATTTTGATAAAAGTATTATGATGACATCAAATTTATCATTTGGAACTTTCCCAGAGTCTACATTTGTAAGAGCCAACCTTTATGAGTCAGTTTCTATCGGTGCAAATTTTGAAAAAACTAACTTTACTGGAGCTAACTTGACTAGAGTTGATTTTATGGGTGCAACATTGATTGAAGCCAATTTTCAAAACTCTAACTTAATGGAAGCTAATTTTACATCATCTAATATTATGAATGCTAATTTTGATGGAGCTAATTTAACCGGAGCAACGTGGACCAATGGTCAAACTTGTGGTCCAGAATCTATTGGTACCTGCAAACAATAATTAATGAATACTTCAGTAAATACTGATGATGTTATCTTTAATTTTTTTAAACAAATTTGTGATGAAAAAGATGATCAAAAATGTGTAGAGCTTGGAAACGAATGGATAAAGGCAATGGAAACTAATTTATCTGAAATGGAGAAAAACCTAAATGGAGCTGATTATATTAAGCATAAAGATGACATTCAAAGTAACAGAAATCATCTGAATAGTCTGAAAAACAAAACATCATCTGAATGGAGAGAGTACGCAACTCAATGCATGATTGAAATAATGAATCATAAGAGTCAAAAATAATTTAAGAAATAAATTTTAAATCACTAGCTATATCGATTAATATAATATAAAGACTATAAGAAGGGGTGTCTTAACAGACTGAGATCATACCCTAAGAACCTGTCCGGTAATTCAGAAAGGGATAAAATGGATAAAACATATTTTTTAACTCAATCAACATCATTAATATTAGTTATTGTAATTAGTTTAATATTTGCTTTTTTAGGAATTCTTCATTCTAAAAAATTTAAAGGGATTAATAATTATTTAACTGCAAATAGAAACATTGGTTTGTTTTCACTCACCACAAGTCTTGTAGCATCAGCTTTAGGTGCTTGGATTTTATTTGGACCAGTTGCGGCCGCAACGTGGGGCGGGGTAGGTGCTGTTATTGGTTATGCATTAGGTACAGCTTTTCCAATGATTTTCTTAATTTTTTTTGGGAAAAAAATTAGAAATGAGTTTCCAAAAGGATCTTCTTTAGTTGAGTTTATGAGAAAGAAATTTGGCAAAAGTCTATTTAAGTTAATTTTGTTAATGACAATCTTTTATATGTTCATTTTTCTTTGTGCAGAAGTAACGGCAGTTGCTGTATTAATTAATTATATATCTGGAACAGAATTGTGGATTACAGCATTAATAGTTTTGGCAGCTACTTTAAGCTATACCCTTTATGGGGGATTAAGAGCGTCAATATTTACTGATAATATTCAAATGATTGTAATTGGTGTTTTATTATTTATTTTAATTTCAATTATTAGCTCATCTTCAGGAGATAATTTTTCTTTTTCTTTAATTAATGAGAAAAACCCTCAACTAATAAGTTCAAATTATATTCCAGGATATACTGCTGGGTTAACTTTCTTTATAGCAGTTGCAGCAACTAATTTATTTCATCAAGGAAATTGGCAAAGAGTATACGCAGCAAAAGATTATCAAACACTAAAAAGTGGTTTGATAATTTCTTTCTTTATTATTGTTCCAATAGTTTTTTTAATGGGTTTTATTGGAATGGTTTCATTTTCAATTGATCCATCTATTAGACCTGATTTAGGATTTTTTAGTTTATTATTAAAAGATCAAATAGAAATTTTATCCTTATTGATCATTATTCTTGGTCTTGCATTAACAATTTCTACTGTTGATACTTTGGTTAACGCTATTTCAAGTTTGTTTGTAGTTGATGGCAAAGCAACTTTTAACTTAGATAAAGAAAGTGATTATTTAAAAATATCTAAATATTTTATTTTAATCTTGTCTGTAATTACTTTTGGAGTTGCTTCAAAAGGATTTGATATTTTATATTTATTCCTTCTTGCAGATTTATTTTGTTGTGCGTTCGTAGTGACTGTTTTTTATAGTTTCTATAATAAAGTAGATGAAAAAACTGCTTATGTTTCAATTATAATTGGTCTAGTTGCTGGATTTTTAATATTTCCATTTCCAGATTTTTCTAAAAGCTTGTTAGTAGGAGTATTTTTGTCTAAAGACTTATTTTCACCTTTTATAACTCAATCTTTATTATTTTTATCTTTTTTGATAGCAACTTTCTTGCCTGCAATAATTTTAAAAATTAAATTTAGATAGAGGATTTTAAAGCATCATAAATAAGTTCTTTAGTAGTCTCACCAATACTTCTGTAAACTTCTTTATTATTTTTGAAAATTAAAAGTGTTGTTTGATATTGAATGTTAAAAAATTGAGCAATGTCTTTATTTGTTACATCAAAAGCAAAGTATTCGATATTATCAAAATCATTTTTTGCTTTTTCAAGAACTTTCATTTGGCTTGCACAAGAAGTGCAATATTTAATCCAAGAACTAACCACCACAACTTTTCCTTCTGACAATGCTTTGTCGAATAACTCTTTACTGTAAGTAGTCTCTTTTCCAATAGCATTGGTGCTGAACGCCAATATAAAACAAATAAAAACTAAAAATTTTTTCATAATTTGTAACTGTTAGAGCAAATTTTAATTTATTGTAATACAACAAATTGCCCCTATATATGCATAAATCAAATGTCTAGTAATCAAATTAAAATAAACAATCTATCTAAAATTTATGACAACGATTTTGAAGCTTTAAAGAACATAAACCTAAACATCAAAAAAGGTGAGATCTTTGCGATGCTAGGACCTAACGGTGCAGGAAAAACAACACTTATTAGCATTATTTGTGGAATTGTGAGGCCATCATCTGGAAATGTAACAGTTGATAATTTTGATATCGTTAAAGATTATAGAGAAACAAGATCTAAAATAGGTTTGGTTCCTCAAGAATTAACTTTAGAGCAATTCGAAACAGTTTTTAATAATGTTTCTTATTCAAGAGGTTTGTATGGAAAAAAACCTGACCCAAAACATATTGAGAAAGTTTTAAAGGATTTAAGTCTTTGGGATAAAAAGGATTTAAGACTTAGACAGTTATCTGGTGGAATGAAAAGAAGAGTTTTGATTGCAAAAGCATTATCTCATGAACCAACTATTTTATTTTTAGATGAACCAACCGCAGGAGTAGATGTTGAGTTAAGGCAAGATATGTGGAAAGTGGTTGAAAGTTTAAGAAAAACTGGTGTTACAATCATTTTAACTACTCACTATATAGAAGAAGCTGAGGCGATTGCAGATAGAGTAGGAGTAATCAATCAAGGTGAAATTATAGTAGTTGATGAAACAAAAGAATTATTAAAAAAAATGGGTCATAAAAAACTTACTGTTGATTTACATGAAGAATTAAATGAATTACCAAGTAGTTTAGAAAAATATAATCTTGAAATTGGACAAGATAAAATGTCAATTGACTATACTTATAACGTTCAAGCAAAACAAACAGGGATTACAAATTTACTTCAAGATTTAAAAGATGCAGGATTAAAACTCAAAGATCTTAAAACAGAACAGAGTACATTAGAAAAGATTTTTGTCAGTTTAGTAAAGGAAAATAATGAAATTTAATTATTACGCATTTAAAGCAATCTATCTTCATGAAATGGATAGATTTAGAAGGACATTGATGCAATCTTTGTTGTCGCCTGTTTTATCAACTTCCTTATACTTTATAGTTTTTGGTTCAGTGATAGGTGGTTATGTTCAAAAAATAGATGGTATTAGTTATGGGTCATACATTGTCCCAGGATTGTTAATGCTTACTCTTTTAACTCAATCAATTAGCAACACCTCATTTGGTATTTTTTTTCCTAAATTTAATGGAACTATTTATGAAATTTTAGCAGCACCAATTTCAACTCTAGAAATAGTTCTTGCTTTTGTTGGTGCAGGGGCAACTAAAACATTAATAGTTGGTCTAATGATTTTTTTAACATCTACTTTTTTTGTTGAAGTTGAAGTCAAATTTCCTTTATTAATGATTTTTCTTTTAGTATTAGTTTCATTTACCTTTGCTTTGTTTGGTTTCCTAATTGGTTTGATGAGTTCAAATTTTGAGCAAATGTCAATTATCCCTTCTTTAGTGATAACACCAATGGTTTTTTTAGGTGGTAGCTTATATTCTTTGGATATGCTTCCTGAGTTCTGGCAAATAGTTACTTATTTTAATCCAGTTGTTTACTTAATTAATGGATTAAGATTTTCTTTTTATGGAGTATCAGATTTTAATATATGGATAAGTGTAGGTTTAATGCTAGCTTTTCTCGCCATTTGTATAGCAATAGTAACTGGCCTACTTAAAAAAGGCTATAATATTAAAGCATAATTATCTTAAAAAAGTAGCCCAATTAAGGGCTACCAAAAAAATGGAGAGGGAAGTTATTTTTTAAAACTGTTCTGATTCAGTGGATCCAGCCATTGCTGTAGTTGAGCTTTGACCACTACTGATAGTATTTGATACTGCATCAAAATAAGATGTACCAACTTCTCTTTGGTGTTTAACGCTAGTATAACCATCTTTTTCTCGAGCAAATTCTTGTTGTTGAATTCTAGAGTATGCAGCCATACCTTCTTTTCTGTATTTTTCAGCAAGTTCAAAGATTGCAATATTTTGAGTATGAAAACCAGCAAGAGTAATAAATTGAAATTTATAACCCATTTTTGCAATTTCTTGTTGGAATGAAGCAATTTCATCATCACTTAAATGTTTTTTCCAATTAAAAGAAGGTGAACAATTATAAGCTAAAAGTTTTCCAGGAAATTTTTCATGTATAGCATCAGCAAACTTTTTGGCTTCAGCTAAATTAGGAGTTGCTGTTTCACACCAAATTAAATCAGCATAAGGAGCATAAGCTAAACCTCTAGAGATAGCTTGTTCAATTCCATCTTTTACATAATGAAAACCTTCAGGAGATCTTTCACCTGTTAAAAATGGTTTATCATTTTCATCAAAATCATTCGTAATTAGTTTTGCAGCATTCGCATCAGTTCTAGCTAAAATAATTAATGGAACCTCTGCAATATCAGCAGCTAATCTTGCAGCTTTAAGATTTTTTACCATTGTTCCTGTTGGTACCAAAACTTTACCACCCATGTGACCACATTTTTTTTCACTAGCTAGCTGATCCTCAAAGTGCACACCTGCAGCACCTGCTCTTATGAATTTTTTAGTTAATTCAAACACATTTAATGGACCACCAAATCCAGCTTCACCATCGGCAATAATAGGCAACATATAATCTGTTCTATCTTCTTTTTTCATATCACCGTCTCGCATTTCCATATGTTGAATTTGATCAGCTCTGATTAAAGAGTTATTCATAGACTCAACTAATTTTGGTGCACTGTCATAAGGATATAGGGATTGATCCGGGTACATTTCACCAGCTGTATTAGCATCAGCAGCAACTTGCCATCCACTTAAATAAATGGCTTTTAAACCAGCTTTTGCATGTTGTACCGCCTGATTACCTGATAAAGAGCCAAGCGTGTTCACGTATGGCTCAGAATTTAATAATTTCCAAAGTTTTTGAGATTGGTTTTTACACAAAGAATATTCAATTTTGATTGAGCCTCTTAATCTTTCAACTTCTTCCTCCGTATAGTCTCTTTTTATTCCAGCAAATCTTTTTAAGTCGTATGAGATTTTTTCTGCACTCATTTTTTAGTTTCCTTTGTGTTTTAATTTAGAAAATTGAATAAGAAGAATGAATTAGTTGCTATCGTCTAGGCCTTTGATTAACTCACTCATTCCACTTGAACCCCAATCACAATGATCATCTCTCATATAGATTCCTCTACTGTTGTGCTGATCTAAGTCCTCTTTTTTGATGATTTGAGCTTCATTTTCTGTGTTTTTTAAATTTTTATCCATGTAAATTATATATTTTACAAAATTTACAAAATCTATAAAAAACGTTAAAAAGCTTTGTAAATACGGAAAAAATATTGTAAAAATAAATTTACAAAATTTACAGATAGTAAATATGAGTCAAATAGATTTAAAAATAGGACCTAAAATCAAGTCTTTTAGAAGACAGCTCGGTCTTCAAGCAAATAAATTAGCAGAAGATTTAAACATTTCTCCAAGTTATTTGAATCTTATTGAAAGTGGAAAAAGAAGAATTGATGGCGATCTACTATTAAACTTATGTGAAAGATTAAATATTCAGTTATCAGATCTTACTTCAAAAACAGATATTAATCTTCAAAATAATATTTCTGAAATTTTAGACGATAGTTTATTTGAAGATTTAGATATTTTAGGACCTGAAGTAAAAGATTTAGTTAGTACTAATCCAAAAATTGGAAAAGCAATTGTAAGACTTGGAGATATTTTAAAGAAAAAAGATCACGAACTAATTAATAAAATTGAAAAAATTTCTGGGAAAATTGTTGATAATAGAAAAAATTCTTTTCCAGGAGAAGTTATTTCAGACTTTTTACAAGATAATAAAAATTATTTTCCTAAATTAGAAGAATTTGCAAATAAAGTATTTGATAAAATTCAAAAAAATAATCGTACAAGATACATTGCTTTGTGTGAATATTTGTATTCAGAATATTCTATTACTGTAAAAGATGTTATTCCTGATGAAAGCAAACCATTTTCAAAAATTTATAATAAAAATAAAAAAGAGTTATTGCTTAGTGATTACAGTTCACTAGAAACAAAAAAATTACATGCAGCTGCACAAATAGCACAAGAAGGAGCAAATAAAGAAATTGATAACTATCTTTCTAAATTTAGTTTTCCATCTGAGGAGTCAAAAAAGTTAACTAAAGTTGCTTTACTCAATTATTGTGGGGCAGCTATTTTAATGCCTTATAAATTATTTCATTCTGAGTGTAAGAAACTTAAATATGATTTAGAGTTACTTCAAAATACTTTTGCAACATCTTTTGAACAAGTGGCTCATAGAGTAACTTGTCTTCAAGACCCTAAACTTCCTGGAATTCCTTTTCACTTTTTAAGAGTTGATATGGCAGGTAATATTTCTAAAAGATTTTCTTTATCAGGTATAGATATCCCAAGATATGGCGGTGCTTGTCCACGATGGAATGTTTATTCTGCTTTTACTAGACCAGGGGTTATTCAGGCAGCTGTAAGTAAAATGAATAATGGTGAAAAATACGTTTGTATTGCAAGAACTGTTGAAAAAGGTATTGGACGATTTGGTCAAGCTAAAAGTGTTTTATCTATTGGACTTGGTTGTGATGCAAAATATGCAAAAGATTTTGTTTATACTGAAAACGTAAATATAAATGATAAATCTACTGAAATTCCAATTGGAGTTTCTTGCAGAACCTGTGACAGATTAGATTGTTCACAAAGAGCATTCCCCCCATTACATAAAAAATTTGATGTTGATTTAAATACAAGAGGTGTTTCGGTTTATGTCAGCGATGACAAAGCTTAATTATGATTAAATATATACTGCCAGCTATAATTATTTTTTTAATAGTATTATTCTGGGAACAAATCACTGAGTTCGTAGAAAAAAAATTCAATATTAAGCTTAATTATATTGTTGTTAGCTCCATTATTGCTGCGATAGCAGTTATCCTTTTACTCCTCAATTACTAGGATTCATGAACAGTCTGGAAGTTTCAAATTTTAAAATTGAGAAAACTGAGGGAGTTTTTACCTTTAAAAATGAAAATACTACAATAGGCTTTGTTAGATTTAATGAAAAAGGTGAGGTAGAGTATATTTTTGTTAATCCAATTTTTAGAAAACAAGGGCTAGCAACCAAACTATTACAATTAGTAAAACAAAAAACTGGAAAAGAAATAATACTTCAGGAACCAATTAGTCCTTTAGGATCGAAATTATTAAAATCATTAAATAAATGGAAATAAACTTATTATTTTTTTTTACAGTTGTTCCAGCCATAATTTTATACGGAATTGCAAAATCAGGCCTAGGTGGATCCATGACTTTAATTTCTGTTCCGTTAATGACAATAGTGATGCCGCTAAATCAAGCTTTAGGAATTATTTTACCGATTTTAATATTTTCAGATTTCATTGCTGTTTATAAATATAGAAAAGAATTTGATTTAGGAACTTTGAAATTAATGGTTCCATTTGCCGCTATCGGTATACTTATTGGATCTTTAACCTTTTCATATTTTTCAGAGGATTTGTTAAAATTTATAATTGGTGTGATGGGCTTTTTATTTGCAGGTCATTATTTCTTTTTTAAAAAAGACAAAGAAAAACAATCTGAGAAAAATTTTTTAAAAGGTGGAGCTTGTTCTGTGGTTGCAGGTTTTACAAGTTTCTGTGTGCATGCTGGAGGAACTCCAACCAGTCTTTACTTACTTCCACTTAGAATGAAAAAAGAAATCTATGTTGGAACAAGAATATTTTTTTTCACTTTTGTGAATTTAATTAAACTCCCTTTGTATATTAATTTGTCTATGACAAATTTAGAATCTTTTAAACAGTCAGCAATATTATTTCCAGTTGCATTATTAGGAATATTGATTGGATATAAATTACTTAAAATTATTGAAGAAAAATTATTTTATAATTTTATATATGCGCTAATTTTTGTAACTAGTTCAAAACTTTTATATGATTATCTAATATGATTTTTTTACACATACTAAATTTTAAATAAATGTTTAAATTTTAATTATGAAAAAAAAATTTAATCCAAGAATTAAGGCTAGATTAAGAAAAAATAGACAAGTCTTAAGTAAAAATATCGATAACTTTTTTGGTTGGGTTAAAGGTGCAAAACTTATTGAGCTAAAAGAATGTAATACAGATGAAGATCCTGTAAGACCGGAGTTAGATAATAAATTTAGAACGGGATACGGAAGAAAAATTTTTGGAGTTGAATATAAAGGAGAAATTCATGCTGTAATGTGTTTTGCTTATACAAATGAAATTCCAAAAAGTGTTGAAGAGCTAGAAAAATTAAGCACTGATGCATTTCTACAAACAGCAATGAGAGATCAGGCTGGTGGTCAAATAGCAATTGCTTACACCGTATGGTCTAAAAAAAAGGGTGGAGGAAAATTAATAGTAAAAGAAGTATTCAAAAAAATTAAAAAATCTAATCATTTAAATAGATTGGTAACTCTCTCACCTCTAACAGAAATGGCAACTAATTTTCATGAGAGAAATGGAGCTAAATTAATTCAAATTAATGAAACTACACAAAATTTTGAATATAAAGTTATGTAAAAATGAAAATTATTAAACTTTATCTTATAGTATTTTGTACTTTATTTGTTTTACCTTATTCTACAGTTATGGCTTACGAAGAAGCAAATTATGAAGTTGTCTCTAAAAATGAAGTTTATGAGATTAGAAAATATTCAGATCGTTTAGCGGTGGAAACAATGACATCTGGAATAGATAGTAATTTTAGAAAGTTATTTAATTACATTTCAGGCAGAAACGATACTCAAGAGAAAATTAAAATGACAACTCCAGTTACTCAAGTTGAGAAAAATGGAAATATGAGTATGCAATTTTATTTACCATCTAAATTTAACTCAGAAAATGCACCAAATCCAAGCAGAGAAGACGTTAAAATAGTTAATATTGAAGGAGGATACTACGCGGTGCTGAGATATTCTGGACGAGCTTCAGATGGAAATTTTCTTAAGCATAAAGAAATTTTAGAAAAAGAGTTACAAAAAAACAATATATCAATTATAAGCCCACCTATTAGAGCAACCTATGATAGCCCATTTACCCTTCCAATGAATAGAAGAAACGAGGCTATGTTTAAAGTTGAATTAAATTGATGAAATTAAAATTTAAAGCAATGGTGTTATCTTGTATAGATCCAAGATTTCAACATTTAGTTCATAATCATTTAAAGAAAAAAAAATTAACAGGAAAATATAGTGCATTCACAATTGCAGGTGCAGCTATTGGTGTTACACATAATAAATTCAAAAAATGGCATCAAACGTTTTATGACAATTTAGGAACTTCTATTCAATTACATAAAATAGAAAAATTAATTGTAATTAATCATAAAGATTGTGGCGCAGCTAAAATTGCTAATGGAAATAAAGAATTTAGCCCAGTCAATGAAAAAAAAATTCACAAAGAGTCGTTTTCTAAAATTAAAAAACAAATAAAAAAAAAATTTCCAAAATTGAAAGTAGAATTAAATTTAATTTCTTTGGATAGTAAAATTACTAAATTCTAATTATTGATTTCTTATTAGAGGATAAACTTTAGGATTTAGATATTTTAAGTTTGTTAGCAATATTAAAATTAAAGTAACAAAGCCAATTGAAAATCCTAAATAAATTAAAACTTTAAAGTCAAACATCCACACTAGCTCAAAAATATTTTCCATAATAAATTTTGAACCAATCACTGCAAAAAATATTGCAATTAAAATTACAGATTTAAAAATAATGATGAACTCAATTAGAGATGAAAAAACTATTTGTTTTTTTGAAAAACCTAAAATTTTAAAGACTAAATTTTGATATTCTTTAACTTTTCCTTGAACCATAATTGCGCTCGAAATTACGATTAACCCTATAACAATAGTAACTGCTGAGATTAAGGTAACTGCAATAAATACTTTATTTAAAACAGCTGTAACTTTAGATAAATAATCTGCAATTTTTATCATTGATAAACTCGGCATGATTTCAAGCATTTCAGTTTCATCAAATTTATTTGAATTAAATTTTGCAGTAGCTAAATATTCGTGTGGAATATTTTTTGCAAATTGTGGATTAAATAACATTGCAAAATTGATGCTTAAATCTCGATAATCTACTTCTCTAAAATTAATGACCTCTCCTTCAATTTCACGTCCATAAACATTTAAAGTGAAAATATCACCTAGTTGTATGTTAAAATCTTTAGCAACTTTTGCATCTAGAGATATTTGAAGTTGATCTGGGTTTGATAAATCCCACCATTTACCTTCTAAAATTGGATTATCCTCAGGTATATTTTCTACCCATGAAGATCTTCGTTCGCTACCAATTACCCAGTAACTATCATTATCTGGCTTAATATAAGTGTTAGGATCAACACCATTAATTTTTACAATTCCAGAGGATACCATTGGCACAATTTCAATAGATGCATTGGGATCCATATTTAGAATACCTTGCTCAAATTTCTCTCTTTCTCCTTTTTGAATACCGACGAAGAAATAATCAGGCGCAATATCTGGAATAGATTTAGCTATTTCTCTTTGAAAATTTGTACCAACTAAAGCTAATGTTAATAATAAAGTAACCCCTAAGCCAAGAGACATGACTGTAATAGGAGTTATACTTTTTGTTTGGGTAATATTTTTAATTGAAACTTTTAAAGAAATTATTGAACTAGATTTGAATTTTTTTAGGAAAAAAATGATTAATTTTGAAAGTAAGAAAAACACAATTAAACACACAAAAAAAGCAGCAAAGTAGCCCAAGCTATAAGAAGGTTGTTCAGATCCAACTGTGAATAATAAAATTAAGATAGATAATAAAACAAAGCTAAGAACAACTGATCTTTTAGAATAATAAAATTGAAGATTTTGAAATACGTTTCTAAATAAATTAGCCGCTTTAACTTGATCAATAGAACTGATTGTTGGGATAGAAAAAATTACTAGAACCAATAATCCCACTAAAAATATTTTTAAAAAATTTAGTAAAGAAAACACTGGATAAACATTCAATCCTAATCCATCAGATAAATATTTATCTGCTATTGGTACAATTAAAAAACTCGATCCATAAGCAACAACAGTGATTATAAATAAAAGTATAAATAATTGTAGATAATATAGTGTTTTAATATTGCCTGAATAAAAGCCAACTGCTTTTCGTACAGCTATCGACATATTGTTTTGATTAATAAAAGAAAGCAGAGTATTTGCTATTCCAATACCCGCTATCAACATTGCACTGATAGATACAAGGGATAAAAATTGAGAAAAATTATTAATAATTCTTTTTATTCCACTTGCAGAATTTTCAGGATATCTAAGTTTAACTTTTTGATCGTCTTTAAAGATTTCTTCAATTCGTTGTTCAATTTCTTCTGGCTTATCATTTTCATTAAACTTTACTTTGTATTCATAGTTTAAAAAGCTTCCAATTCCGTTTAGTTTTAAAATTTCTAAAGTTTGTTTTCCTGCTAAAGCCCAATCGCCAAATGCAACAAATCCACTTACATCTGGTACTGATTTAATAATTCCAATTACTTTAAAATTTTGATCTTGGACTTTTACTAATTCATTAATTTTAATATTCAGGGTTTTTGATAAACTTTCATTGATAAGGATAGTATTAAGTTCTCTTTGCATTCTTTCATAAGCACCCATTGGTTCATAAACAACATTTCCATATAAAGGATATTTTTCATCTACAGTTTTAATTCTAGTAAATAATGATTTATTTTTTTCTCTGCCAGTAGTTGAAAGCATAGTGCTGAACTCAATCATTTGAGAAACAGTTGCAAATTCTTTTACTTTGTTAACTAGATCTAAATTTCCTTGATTACGATTGTAATCAATCTCTAAATCTCCACCCAAAAGAGCTTTGGCATTATCATTTAGTTCTTTTTTAAGACTATCTTCAATTGTGAAAATAGCACTTAAGATAAATAAACTTATAAAGAGTGTAACAATAATACTGGAAATTTTATGATAATTTCTGCTTAAGTCCTTTAAAGCGTATTTAAATATCAAACTAAATTCTGAAGGATTATTTAATTTTTCCATCTTTAATTTTTATTTTTCTTTTAGCCTTCTCAGCAAGTTTGGGGTCATGGGTTACCATGATTAAAGAAGAACTTTCTTCTTTTACATATTTAAATAAAATATTTGCAATCATGATAGAATTTTCAGTATCTAAGTTTCCTGTTGGTTCATCTGCTAAGATTAGTTCTGGTTTCATCGCAATTGCTCTAGCGATAGCAACCCTTTGTTGTTCACCACCTGATAATTGACCTGGTAAATTATTAAAACGATGTTTCAAACCAAAACGATCTAATAAAATTTTTGCTTCTTTTTCTGGATTTTTAAAATTATTAAGTTCAAGAGTTAAAGCAACATTTTCAACTGCTGTGTAATTAGGAATTAAATAAAAAGACTGAAATATTATTCCAATATTTTTCTTTCTTATCTCCGATACTTCGTCTTCATTAAGGCCTGTTGTGTCTCGATCATTAAAAATTATTTTACCAGAAGTTGGTTTTTCTAAGCCTCCAATTAACATTATTAAACTTGTTTTCCCTGAGCCGCTTTCTCCAACTACTGAAACAGTTTCTTTTTTCTTAATATTTAAATCAATATTCTTTAAAACACTTATACTATCTTTGCCAGTTTGGTATTTGAGATTTATTTTTTTTAATTTAAGAAGAGTACTCATGAACAAAAGTTTATTTACAAAAATTTTGATAATCTTTCTAGTGCACATAAATGCAAGTGCAATAGAAAAGGTAGTTTTATTTGGTGATAGTTTGATGGCCGGTTATGGATTACCTAAAGAACAGCATTTATCAATAGTTTTAGAAAACAATCTTAAGCAAGCTGGGTTAAATATTAAAGTCATTAATGGAAGTGTCTCTGGTAGCACATCATCAGGTGGATTAAATAGAGCTGATTGGAGTTTATCAGAGCCAGGTATTGATCTAATTATTTTAGGATTAGGTGCTAATGATATGCTTAGAGGAATCCAACCAGAAGAAACAGAAAAAAATTTAGAACAAATAATAAAAGTTGCTCAGAATAAAAAAATTAAAATTATTTTAGCTGGAATGATGGCACCAGATACTCATGGGGAAAAATATAAAAAAGAGTTTGATGCTATTTATCCAAAGTTATCAAAAAAATATAATTTAGCGTTAATCCCATTTCTTCTTGAAGGTGTGGCACTTAATCCAAGTTTGAATCAACAGGATGGTATACACCCCAACAAAGATGGAACAATAAAAGTAAGTGAAACAATAAAAAAAAGTATTATTAATATAATAAATTAAATGAAAATCTTTCTATCAATATTTAGCTTATTATGTTGCTTTAGTTTTGCTCAAGCTCAAAATACAAATATTACACTAAATTCTGATTTGAACTTAAATTGTAAATTTGAAAAAGTAATTTTAAAAAATCCAGACCATAACTTTGAATCTTTCACAAAAGATCAAATTAAAAGAAAAGATATTAATAAGTTAATGATCGAGTCTAAAACACCAGATATTCTAAATGTTAAAAATTTATCAGAATTTTTTAATAAAATTGATTTAGAGGTTAAAATTTCTAATAAGGATATATTCTTAATTCAAGCATTCGATAAAGAGAGGAATTATTCTGAGTCTGCAGTCTATACTAGAAAAACAGGCGAACTTATTCACGAAATCACAACCAATATAAAACAAGAGGAAAAAGAAAAAGATATTTCTTTTTATAGTTGTAAAAATAACAACAAAGACACTTAAGACCAAAGACTCTAATTCTAATATTTGATAATAATTCAATATGAAGAAGTTATTCTTAGTAATTTTGTTTTATTTATTTTCACAAGTTAGTTCTTTAGCAAACGAAAGAGATACTAGACTGAACCAATTATTTAATGAGTTAAAAGCAAATAAATCAAAAGTAGCTTTTATAATTGAACAAGAAATTTGGGCCTTGTGGAGCACCCATCCAACAGATGAAAAGCTTACTGCAAGATTAGAGGAGGGTTCTCAATTTGTGAGAGATCAAAATTATATAAAAGCAAAAGATATTTTTACTGAGGTTATTAATCTAGATCAAAGTTGGGCTGAAGCTTGGAATAAAAGAGCAACTGTGCTTTATATGCTAGGAGAATTTGAAAAATCTCAAAATGATATAGATCAAGTATTAGCCTTAGAACAAAGACACTTTGGAGCTTTAGCAGGGCAGGGTTTAGTAAATATTCAGCTAAAGAATTATGAAAAAGCAATAAGAAGTTATGAGCAAGCGCAAGAAATATACCCTGCTATGAGATCTCCAAAAATAATGATTAAACAAATAGAAGAATTAATGAAACAACAAACAATATAATGTGTGGAAGATACGTAGTAAAAAACCCCGTAACAAAAACAAATAAATTAGTAAAATCTGCAATTCAGGTTGAAGATACTGAAAACTATAACGCTCATCCATATCAAAAACTGCCTGTAATAAAAAAATATAAAAATGGAAATACTTTAGAAAATCTACAATGGGGTTTAGTTCCAGGATGGGCTAAAGACAAAGATTTTAAAGCTTTGATTAATGCAAGACTTGAGACCATTGATGAAAAAGTTTCATTTAAAAAATTGATAAAAAACAACCGATGTGTTGCAGTTGCAGATGGTTTTTATGAGTGGAAACGAGAAGAAAAAGAAAAAACTCCTCATTATTTTACCCGTGAAGATACTAATCCTATTTATTTTGCTGGTATCTTTGAAAATGATCAGTTCTGTTTGATTACAGAGGAAGCAAAAGAAAATATAAATGAAATTCATCACAGACAACCAGTTATTTTAAATCAAGCTGATATTAATCGTTATTTAAATTTAGAATTACAAGGTTCTACATTTTTAAAGGAACGTAAAATTCCTAATTTAATTTTTCATGAAGTTTCAAAAGATGTTAATAAGCCTACAAATAATAGTGCGTCCTTAATTCAAAAAGTTTAATTAGTCTCTAAAATTAACAAAATCAATTGGAAGACCAATATCAATTGCTTTGATTGCAGCGATAGCTTCTTGAAGATTATCTTTTTTTTTGCCATCTACTCTTAATTCATCGCCTTGGATTTTAATTTGAATTTTTAGTTTTAGTTTTTTGATATCAGCAATAACTTTTTTAGCATTTTCTTGGCTAATTCCCTCTTTTAATTCACTGACTTGTCTAACAGATCCTCCTGACGCTCCTTCAGAACTTTTAACCTCTAAAACCCTTGGATCTACTTTTCGTCTAACCAAATGTGTTTGTAATAATTCATTTACTTGCTTTAATTTTATTTCATCA